>JBDLIY010000178.1:0-7817 GCA_039714635.1 Planctomycetota bacterium | reverse complement strand
CGAAGCGGCCCTCCGGAGATGCGATCCCCTGCGTGGTCGCGCCCCCTCCGGCTCTCGTACCGAGGAGAGTGCTGCACTATGAACACACCCCGAGTGAGTCACCTGGCGCTGCTGTTTTTGATCGCGCTGGCCGGGTGCAGGTCGACGACCGACGGCCCGCCGGACGACGCGGATGTCGCCGGTGGGGCCCGCCCGGAGGAGCGCTTCCTCGACCACCCGACCGTGGTGCGGGGGGAGACGATCGCGGCGATCCTGCCCGCCGACCTCGAGTCGGAGGTCGAGGTGAGCGGCCTGTCGGCCGGCTGGCGGGAGGAGAATGGCAAGAAGATCTGGGAGGGCCGCGGCGGCGTCGAGGTGAAGGTGCGGAAGCTCGTCCTCGCGGGGAAGTCGGTGAACGTCACGCTGGTGGCGGAACAGAAGGAGCGCGAGGTCGTGATCCAGGCGAGCGGGGACGTCTCGTTCAGCCACGCCGCGCCGGGCGGCACGCAGTGGGAGGGGAAGGACTTCCTCATGATCCGCAACGACCGGTGGCTGGAGCGGTGATTCGCGTCAGGATCCTCGGGTCCGGGACGGCGATTCCCTCGTCGCGGCGCGGGTCGCCGGGCCTGCTGCTGCGCGCGGACGACACGACGCTCCTCGTCGACTGCGGCCCCGGAAGCCTGCGCGCCGCGGCGGCCGCCGGCATCGGCCCCGCCGACGTGGACGGCGTGCTGCTGACGCACTTCCACCTCGATCACTGCGCGGATCTCCGGGCGCTGTTCTTCGCGCTGCTGAACCCGGCCTTCGCCGGGCGATCCCCGCTCACCGTCGCCGGGCCGAAGGGGCTGGCCGACCTCCTCGCCCGCTGGAACGCCGCGCCGGACGGTCCGTGGCAAAAGCCGCTGGCGTACGAGCTGCGGGTGGGGGAGATCGGCGAGGGGCGGCACGACGTCGCGGGTTTCTCCGTGGACGCGTTCCCCGTCGACCACACCCCGCGGAGCCTGGCGTACCGGATCCGCGCGGCAGAGGACGGCCCCGTGGTGGCCGTCTCCGGCGACACCGCGCCCTGCGACGGGGTCGAGAGCGCGGGCCGGCACGCCGATCTGTTCGTCCTCGAATGCTCCTTTCCGGATGGTGGCCTCCACGGGAAACACCTCACGCCGACGACGGCGGCCGAGGTGGCGGCGGCGGCGGATCCGCGGTACCTGGTCCTCACCCACTTCTATCCGGAGGTGGAGAACGAGCCGATCGAGCGGATCGTCTCGGCGCGCTGGCCGGGCGAGGTCCGGCTCGCGGCGGACGGGATGGAGTTCACGGTCACGAAGGAGGAGACGACGCTCGCGCCATGAAGAAGACGCTCCTGTTCATCGCGGTCCTCACCGTTCTCGCGGTTCGCGCCCCGGCCCGGTCCACGGCGCCGGAGGCGAAGCTCGACGCCCTCCTCTCGTCCCGCGCTCCGGCGGCGGGGACCTTCGGGGTGGTCGTCGTCGCCGCGAAGGACGGCGAGGTGCTCTACCGGCGGGACGCCCTGGCGCCCCGGATCCCCGCGTCCACGATGAAGCTCGTCACCACGGGCGCGTCGTTCGTGGCCCTGGGCGACGAGGCGGAACTCGTCACGCGGGCGCTGGCGGCGGCGAAGCCGAAGCCGGGGGGCGCGCTCGAGGGAGACCTCGTGATCCTCGGCGGAGGCGATCCCGCGCTCGACGTCGCCCGCGACGGCAGCGAGACGGGGAAGATCGACCACCTGGCCCGCGCCGTCTCGCGGGCCGGCGTGGCGCGAATCCGCGGCGACCTCGTCCTCGACGACTCCCGCTTCGACCGGGAGTTCCGGGCGCCGGGGTGGCCGTCGGATCAACTCACCCGGAGCTACTGCGCGCCCGTGTCCGCGCTCACGGTGGGGCGGGGTTGTCTGACGGTCGTCGTCCATCCCGGGGACGCTCCGGGAGCGGCCGGGCGGATCTCGCTGGTCCCCGCCGCCCGCTTCCTCACGGTGAAGAACCGCGTCACGACGACCGCGAAGAAGAGCGAGCACCGGATCCACGTCTCGCTGCCTCTCGACTCGAAGACGGTGACGGTCAGCGGGAAGGTCTGGACGAAGTCCACCGGCTTCCCCGCGGAGGTGACGGCTCCGGACCCGACGCTCCTGTTCGGCGAGGCGCTGCGCAACCGCCTCGCGGCCTACGGCGTCGCGCTCGGGGGCGGCGTCGTGCTCCGGCCGGGCGCGGCGAAGGCGCTCGGAGAGCCGGTGGAGATCGCGTCCGTCACGTCGCGGCTGACCGACCTCGTCCACGTCACGAACCAGGAGAGCCAGAACCTCTACGCCGACTGCCTCTTCAAGAACCTGGGCTTCCTCCTGAAGGGCGAGGGCACCTTCGCGTCGGGAGGGAAGGCCACCGCGGCCTTCGCCGCGAAGCTCGGGTTCCCGGAGGGCCACGTCGTGCAGGTCGACGGGTCGGGGCTGTCCCGGGAGAACCGCGTGACGCCCTGGTTCCTCGCCAAGCTCCTCTCGCACCTGTACGTCCGGGAGGATTGGAACGAGTTCGTCCGCTCGCTGCCCCACGGCGGCCAGTCGGGCACGAGCCTCCGGCGGCGCATGAAGGACCTGGGCCGGAACGTGTTCGCCAAGACGGGCACGATCCGCGGCGTCTCCGGGCTGGCGGGCTACGTGCGGGCGAAGTCGGGGAAGGTTCTCACTTTCGCCGTCCTCGTGAACGATCGCCGCTGGACGGCGTCGAAGAGCCGGGGCCTGCAGGACGCGGTCTGCCGCATCATCTTCGAAGGCTACTGATGAGTCTGTTCGCTTCCCCCGACGGGCCCGAGGAGCGCCACGAGCCGCTGGCCGACCGCCTGCGGCCGCGGGACTTCGACGGCTTCTTCGGCCAGGACGAGCTGGTCGGGGAGGGACGGCTCCTGCGGCGCCTCATCGAGGGAGACCGCTTTCCGAGTCTGATCCTCTGGGGGCCGCCGGGCTGCGGCAAGACGACGCTCGCGAAGATCGTGGCGGAGCGGACGGGGGCCCGCTTCGTCTTCTTCTCCGCGGTTCTCTCCGGCAAGGCCGAGGTCCGGAAGGTCATGGACGCCGCGAAGCGTGAGCTGCGCGAGATCGGCGCGCGCACGATCCTGTTCATCGACGAGATCCACCGGTTCAACAAGGCGCAGCAGGACGCGTTCCTCCCGTACGTGGAGGAGGGGACGATCACCCTGATCGGCGCGACGACGGAGAACCCGTCGTTCGAGGTGAACGCCGCGCTGCTCTCGCGCTGCCGCGTCTTCCTGCTGAAACCGCTCGACGAGGCGGCCCTGGCCGCGGTGCTCGACCGGGCCCTCGCGGACGGCGAGGACGGCCTCGGGGAACGCGGGGTGGCCGTGACCGACGGGGCCCGGGCCGCGCTCCTCGCCTCCGCGGACGGGGACGCGCGCCGCCTGCTCAACCTCCTGGAAGCGTCGGCGCTCGTCACGGAGAACGTAACGGAACAGATCGTCACCGAGGCGCTCCAGCGGAAGACCCTCGCGTACGACAAGGCGGGGGAGGAGCACTACAACGTCATCTCCGCGCTGCACAAGTCCCTGCGCGGGTCGGACGTCCAGGCCGGGCTGTACTGGCTCGGACGGATGCTCGAGGCCGGTGAGGATCCACTCTACATCGTCCGGCGGCTGATCCGGTTCGCGTCGGAGGACGTCGGCGTGGCCGACCCGCAGGCGCTCGTGCAGTGCAACGCGGCGAAGGACGCGGTGCACTTCCTCGGCATGCCGGAGGGCGCGCTGGCGCTCGCGCAGGCCGTCGTCTACCTGGCCACGGCGCCGAAGTCGAACAGCCTCTACAAGGCGTACGGACGGGTACAGAAGGAGATCGCGTCGCGCCCCGCGGAGCCGGTGCCGATGGTCATCCGGAACGCCCCGACGTCGTTGATGGCCGACCTCGGATTCGGCGAGGGCTACAAGTACCCGCACGACTACGTCGAGGGGGTCGTGCGGCAGGAGTACCTGCCCGACGGAGTCGCGGGCCGGGAGTTCTATCGACCCGGCGGCACCGGCTTCGAGCGGGAGATCGCGAAGCGCATGGCCTTCTGGGGAAAACTCCGGGCCGGCGGAAAGGAACGGAAGTCGGATGATGCCTGAAGTGGGGTCAGTGCGCGATGCCGCCCGTGGGCCGGAGCGTCCTTCCGCCGGGGCCCGCGCCCGCGTGTTCCCGCTCTCTCTCGCCTGGCTGACGAGGAAGGTGCTGCCCAGTGGATACACTCCGGATGCTTGATTTCGCCGTGGACCTCGCCCGCCGGGCCGCCGACGTGCTGATGGAGCACCGCCGGCCCCTGCGGCGCCCGGACATCGTCCGGCGGAAGTCGGAGCAGGTCCGGAACCTCGTCACGGCCGCCGACCTCGAGAGCGAGCGTCTCATCGTGGACGAGATCCGGGCGGCGTATCCCGATCACGGCATCGCGGCCGAGGAGGGGAGCGGGGGCGACACGGACCGCGAGTACGTCTGGCACGTCGACCCGCTCGACGGCACGGTGAACTTCGCGCACTGCCACCCGTTCTTCTCCGTCTCGATCGGCCTGGCGAGGGCCGGCCGGCCCGTCCTGGGGGTCGTCCACGCCCCGGTGCTCGGGGAGACGTGGGCCGGGTCCGCCGACGGCGGTTCGACGTTGAACGGCGAGCCGATCCGGGTCTCTTCGACGGATTCGCTCATCGAATCGGTTCTCGCCACGGGCTTTCCGTACGACCGGAACGAATCTCCGAACCACAACGTGGACAACTTCCAGACGCTGATCATGCTCGCCCGGGGCATCCGCCGCGCCGGGGCCGCCTCGCTGGACTTCTGTTACGTGGCCGGCGGTCGCCTGGACGGTTTCTGGGAGCTGTCCCTCTCCTCCTGGGACATGGCGGCCGGCGCCGCGATCCTGCTGGGGGCGGGCGGCGAGGTGACGAATTTCGCCGGCGAGCCGAACATCCTCGACGCGGGAAACGTGGTGGCCAGCAACGGCCGGATCCACGAGGCGATCCGGGGGACCCTGGCCCCGCTGCGCTGAAACATGACCGAAACGAATCCGGGAATACGGAGGCGGAACCATTTTTACCGGATTCGGCCGGTCGACACGGAGCCGGACGCCCGGGTCCGCGAAAAACCTTAGTCTGCGGCGCCCTCGCCTCTACCTTTGGTGGTTTCAGCCTCGCGACGACCGGAAAAACCGGTACGACCGGTTCGCGCGGGGGAAAGGAGCCCGGAAACGGTGGAGAAGCCTCTGATCGTCCAGAGCGATCGATCGATTCTCCTCGAGGTGGACAACCCGTCCTACCACGACGCCCGGGATCGACTTTCCCGCTTCGCAGAACTCGAGAAGTCGCCCGAACACGTGCACTTCTACCGTGTGACGCCGCTCTCCATCTGGAACGCCGCCGCCGCCGGGATGACGGACGACGAGATGGTGGAGTCGCTCGTCGAGTTCTCCCGGTACGAGGTGCCGCGCAACGTCCAGGCGGACATCCGCGACTACGTGCGGCGCTACGGGCTCGTGAAGCTCGAGGCGCGCGGCTCCGAGATGCTCCTGAGGTCCGACGACCCCTACATCCTGGAAGAGGTCGCGCGGAATCCCCTCACCAGCCGCTACCTCCTCGGTCGCGAGGACGCCGACACGCTCCTGATGGACCCCGAGTACCGGGGGCACGTCAAGCAGGCGATGGTCAAGATCGGCTACCCCGTCGAGGACCTGGCCGGCTACGTCCAGGGCGACTTCTTCGACGTCTCGTTCCGCGACACGTGCGGGACCGGGCGTGACTTCGCGCTGCGGCCGTACCAGGTCGACTCGGTGGACGTGTTCCACGCGGGAGGGAGCGCGCGGGGTGGCAGCGGCGTGATCGTCCTTCCCTGCGGGGCGGGGAAGACCGTCGTCGGCATGGGCGTGATGAGCGCGGTGAAGATGAAGACTCTCGTGCTCACCACCAGCCTCGTCGCCGTGCGCCAGTGGCGGGACGAACTGATCGACAAGACGCTCGTCGATCCGGAGGACATCGGCGAGTACTCGGGCGAGGAGAAGAACATCCGCCCGATCACGCTGTCGACGTACCAGATCCTGACCTACCGCCGGGCGAAGACGGACCCGTTCCTGCACTTCGGGATCTTCCGGGACGCGAACTGGGGTCTGATCGTCTACGACGAGGTCCACCTGCTTCCGGCCCCGGTGTTCCGGATGACGGCCGAACTGCAGGCGACGCGGCGGCTGGGTCTCACCGCGACGCTGATCCGCGAGGACGGGCGCGAGGACGAGGTCTTCTCGCTCATCGGCCCCAAGAAGTTCGACGTGCCGTGGAAGATCCTCGAGAAGCAGGGCTGGATCGCCCAGGCCCACTGCAAGGAGGTCCGGATCCGGATCGACGAGGACCTCCGCATGGACTACGCGGTCGCGGACCAGCGGCAGAAGTTCCGCATCGGCGCGGAGAACCCGCGCAAGCTGGCGGTGCTCCAGCAGATCCTCGAGCGCCACGAGGAGGGCCGGATCCTCGTGATCGGGCAGTACCTGGACCAGTTGAAGCGGGTCCAGGACGAGCTGAAAGTACCCCTCATCACGGGGAAGACCCCGAACCGGGACCGGGAGGAACTCTACGGCATGTTCCGCACCGGTGAGCTTCCCCTGCTGCTCGTCTCCAAGGTCGGCAACTTCGCCGTCGACCTGCCGGGCGCGAACGTGCTGGTGCAGATCAGCGGCACGTTCGGCAGTCGCCAGGAGGAGGCGCAGCGGCTCGGGCGGATCCTCCGGCCCAAGGAAAACGGCGCGACGGCCCACTTCTACTCGCTCGTCACCCGGGACACCCGGGACCAGGAGTTCGCGGAGAAGCGCCAGCGGTTCCTGACCGAGCAGGGCTACGCGTACGAGATCATCGACGAAGGAGCGCTGGGCTGACTTCATGATTACCCTGTCCGAATACCTCGACGCGAAACGGGTGTCCGAACTCCAGGAGTTCTACAGCTTCTGGGGCAACGGCGAGAAGACGCCGTCCCGGAAGGGGGAGCTCCGGACCGGCCTGGTCAAGCTCCTGCAGGATGAGGAGACGGTCGCGAAGAAGATCCGCGTGCTCTCCCGGGCGCCGATGCAACTGCTGATCATCCTCATCCGCTCGGACGACTACCGGGCGGACATGCAGAGCATCTTCTACAACGACTCCGGCATCCAGCTGGAGTACTACGAGGTCGAGGCGGCCGCCCGGGCTCTCGCCCGCCGCGGATTCCTGGAGATCTCGCGGGACAAGAGCTGGATCAACTACGGCAAGGAGGTCTACGTCGTCCCCCGGGAGATCGGGGAGATCGTCTGCCTCCTCCTGGCCGAGGAACGGCGCGGGCCGCGCGAGGTCTTCTCGCTCTCCGGCCACCTGACCGGCCTCTCCTCCCAGAGGATGCGCGGGCTGCTGAAGAAGCTCGACTTCGACGTGAACGGCGGCGGCGTGCCGGAGGTGGACGCCATCGAGTCGTTCCTCGTCGAGGAGAAGGGCGCCCGCGAACTGCTGGGCCACGTGACGAACGAGAAGCTGCGCCAGATGTTCGGCGGGCTGATCGAGCAGTACGGCGGAGTGATCTCCCGCTCCCGCTACGAGAAGGAGTACCGCCGCCCGCTCAAGTGGGCGCGCAAGCGGTGGCAGAAGTTCATCGAGGGCTGCGGTCTCGGCACGATGTCGAACATCTCCCTCGAGGACTACGGCATCCACCTCGAGGGCGAGTCCGTCGTCGTCTTCAAGGAACTCGTCGAGGGCTACTTCCGCGAGCTCACGCCGGAGGCGGGGGAGTGCGATCGCGTCGTCTCCGCCCGCATCGACCTTCTCACGGACCTCTCCTGGTTCCTGCGCTACGT
>JBDLIY010000177.1:0-7825 GCA_039714635.1 Planctomycetota bacterium | reverse complement strand
CGTCGCCGAATCGGGCTCGGTGGACGAGCCGGAGCTGTCCTCCGTCGCGGCCGGGCCGGGAAGGAGCCCGACCGGCTCCGGCAACGCCCTGCTTCCCGGTTCGTCGCCCTACCCGGGAGAGACGCCCGGAGAGACGCCGGGGGAGACTCCCGGCGATGACCCGGAGCCCGGCGCCGCCGGCCCCGCGCCGGCCGGAGAGGACGCGGGCGGTCTCAACTGGTCGCCGGCGATGCTGCGCGGCGGGATCAGCTTCTTCGCGGCGTTCGCCCTCGCGTTCGCGTTCCGCTCCTTCCTGAAGCTCGCCCTGATCATGGTGGGGATCTGGTTCGGCCTGATGTTCTACCTGTCCTGGCTCGGCTGGGTCGATGTGCGGTGGGACGTCATGGACGCCTCGTTTCAGAGCATTGCGGCCGGCCTGGGAGACCAGTTCCAGAGCATCCAGGCCTTCATCACCGGCAGCCTGCCGTCGGCGGGCACGGCGAGCCTCGGCCTCTACACGGGCTTCCGCAGGAAGTAGCCCGATCTGCTATTCGGGGTCAGACCCGGATTGGCAACGCCGCCCGTTCCCGTGCCGGAGGATGAACCAGGTCCCGACGCCGCCGAGACCGACGACCAGGCCGGCGAGCCAGTGCACCGGGTTCTCGCCGGCGCAGAAGAAGTAAGCGCTGATCGAGATGGCGACCCACATGACGGCGATGGACCAGGCCTTCGCGCGGGGCGAGACCTGGCCGTCCTTCTCCAGGTAGCCGCGGAAGGGCCGGAAGATGCGCGCCTTCAGGAGCCGCTCCTCGAGCCAGGGGCAGCTGCGCGCGAAGCACCACGACGCCCCGATGAGGAAGATGGTGGTCGGCAGCCCGGGCAGGACCGCCCCCACGACGGCGAGCGCGACGAGGAGAAGGCCGACAAGAACGAAAACAAAGCGCCGCATGCGGACGACGATACCGAGACGGGAACGTTCCTTCCAAATCCCCATTTCCCGGATCCGGCTATTGGTGGAATGGAAGGAATGTTTACGTCTCGGTACTACAACTCGATGCGGCGGTCGAAGACCATCTTCTTGTCCATCCGGGCGTCGAGCGTCTCCAGGATCGTCCAGAAGTCGGGCTGCGGCTTCCCCCGCCACACCTCGTCCTTCCCGACCTTCACCACGACGTCCTTCTCAGCGTCGATCATCTTTCCGTTCAGGAGGATCGTGATGCCCTTCTCGTTCGGACCGCGGACCGCGATGTCGAGGCGGATCTCGTTGCCCTTGATCTCGGCGACGATGGTCTGGCGGTCCTCCGGCCGGGCGCACTTCAGCCAGTAGAAGAACCTCTTCTGGATGCGCTTGCACTCCGGCAACCCGGTGCCCAGCGGGAACGGCCGCGAGGCGTACTCCCAGACGATCTTCTTCGGGAAGGTGTCGCGCGTCTCCTTCCCCACGAACTTGTAGCCCTTGCCCGGCTCGCCGGCCGGGAACGAGTGGGCGACGCCCTCGTGGTATCCGAACCGGATCTTGCTGTACCCCCCGGGATCGCGCTTCTTCAGCGCCTCGATCTCGTCGTTGATGAAGAGGAACGTCCCCGGCATGCAGTTCGTGTCCTTGCTGCCGGTGTAGTAGTAGAGGGCCAGGTTGCGGACGTTCGGCGCGATGCCGTGCTGGATCGCGCCCACCTCCTCCTTCGTCGGAAGCTGGCTCTTCGGCTGCGCCATGATGACGCCGTGGGCCGGGATCGCGCCGGCGAAGAGGTCCGGGTGGCGCCCCGCCATGAACCAGGAGCCGGTCCCCCCCATCGAGAAGCCCATCACGAAGACGCGGTCGGGGTCGACGCCGTACTGCGCCTTCGCGACCTCGATCAGCGTCAGGATGAAGCGCTCGCCGTGAACCGTGTTCCAGGTGTCGTGAACGAGGCGGATGCCCTGCGGGTACATCCCGACACACTTCTTGAGGACCCACTTCGTGGCCTCGCCGGCCGACCCCGCACCCTCTCCGCCGCCGTGAAGGCCGACGACGAGGCCCTTGTTCTTCCCCGACCCGTTGACGATGAACGTCGCCTCGCCCCAGGGGGTCATGATCTTCCCGCCCTTGTGCCTCGGCCCGTGTTTCCTGGCCGGCTTGAAGAGCGTCTCGACGATGTCCTCCAGCTTCCCCTCGGGCACGGCGCCGAACGCCTTCGCCTCCTCGACGAGCTTCGCCCGGACCTCCGGGTCCCAGTCGACGAACTTCGTCTTCGGGCGGGCCTTCCACCACCGCTCGGCGAACTTGCCGGCGGCCTTCGCCTTCGTCTTGTCCCACTTCGGCTCGCTCTCCTGCGCGGCGGCGGGAACGGCCAGGGCCGCGAGCAGGAGGAGGATGGTCACGGTTCGCATGTCGAGATGATACCCGAGCCTGCCCTTTCCCCATCCGCGGGAACGGTGTATCTCAGAGGGTCATGGAGCCCGCCTTCCACGAGGAGCAGCGCCTGACGCAGTGGTGGATCCGGCTCATCGCCGTCCTCATGGCCGCCCTCGGCTGGTGGGCGTTCGTCGCCCAGATCGTGATCGGCGAGCCCTGGGGCACGAACCCGGCGCCGGACTGGGCCATCTGGCTGATCCTCGTCTTCATCGGCCTGGCGCTGCCCGGGCTCCTCCTGTTCGCGAAGCTCGTGGTGACGGTGGACAAGGAGTGCGTCCGCATCCGCTGGATCCCGTTCGCGCGGCGGACGCTGCCCCTGGCGGACATCGAGTCGGCCGAGACGAGAACCTACCGTCCGCTCCTCGAGTACGGCGGCTGGGGCGTGCGGTTCTCCTTCCGGCACGGGACGGCCTGGAACGCCTCCGGAGACCGGGGCGTGCAGCTCGTGCTGACGACGGGGAAGCGGCTGCTCATCGGCTCCCAGCGGCCGGAGGAACTCGAGGCGGCGATCCGGGGCGAGGAATGAGTCCATTGCATCCCGCCGCCCCGTCTGCTTGACTGGAGCGCGGTTCGCTTCAGTGGAGGTAAGACCATGCCGCGCATTCTCATCGTCATCGTCGTCTTCGCGTTTCTCGCCGGCGCCGCGACCGCCGGGGACCCCAAGGCGGAAGCGCTCAAGCTCATCGACCAGGGCAAGGCCGCCCTCGAGGCGGACAAGGCCCAGGAGGCGATCGAGAGCCTCCAGAAGGCGATCGGCATCATCCAGAAGACGATGGCGACCGGGTTCGCCGCGTTCCTGCCGGAGCTGGGTGCCGAATGGGAGGCCGCCAAGCCGGAGACCTCGTCGGGAAGCTGGGGAACCGGGGAGAACTCGTTCCAGTGGACGCAACTTCAGCAGCGGTACACGCGCAAGAGCGACAAGCTGTCGGTCTCCGTCACGATGACGAGCTGGCCTCAGCTGGTGACGGCCTGGCGGACCGCCATGGAGCAGTTCAAGAACCCGATGATGCGCGAGATGATGTCGAAGGACCCGGATCAGAAGACGGAGTTCATCGACACCGACGGCTGGGTCGGAATGCTCCAGACGATGAAGGGCAAGTCCTCCAAGTGCACCGCGGTCCACGGAAAGGTCGCGGTGGTGATCGAGTTCCGGGAGGACGACATGGCCCTCCTGAAGAAGATCTGGGACGGCGTCGACCGCAAGGGCATGGCCGCCGCGGTGAAGTAGGCGCCCGAACCCGCAAAACCCGTACCTCCAAACCAGGAGAACCCGGAATCAGGATTCCCATCCTGAGGGACCCCTCATTCTGAGCGATCCCACCCACTCCATCCGGTGGATGGTACTCATAGACATCGACACTCACTAACCCCTTCCCCACAAGCACTTACACCATCGACATGCGGATTCCGAATCCGCAATCTCCGAAGTGCCGGGCCCGGCACGCCCCTTGCCCATCTGAACCCCGACTCGACGGCTTTGAAACGGGGAGCGCCCGTGGGAGGACGGGACCGTCGGGAGTGGAGACCGGGTGCGGGCCCGGGGAGAGACGATGGATATTCGAGTGAAAAGAGGACCACCGGCGACGGAAGCCGGACTCGGTCTCGTGGAGATGATGGTGGCGGTGGCGATCCTGGCGACCGCCATCCTCGCCATCCTCAGCGTCGCGGCGCACAGCATCAAGCTGGACAGCGTGAACCGCGAGACGGCGCTGGCGTCCGACGCCGCGCGGGTCCGGTACGAGCAGTTGCGGGCTCTTCCGCTGCTGCAGGTCCTGGCGACCTACAACACCGACCCCACCGACGACCCCGAGGGGGAGTACACGGCGGTGGGCCCGAAGGCGCAGATCTCGCGCGATCAGGCGGGCCTCGACTTCGCGAGCACGGTGGAACTCCCTCTCACGAAGGAGGGCGAGCTCCGCGAGGACGCCGTTCGGCCGGAGTTGGGCCTCCCCCGTGACCTGAACGGCGACGGGGTGATCGACGACGAGGACCACCGGGACGATTACGTGATCCTGCCGGTGGCGGTCCGCGTCACCTGGACCGGCTCCTCCGGCCCGCGCGAGGTCCGGCTCACGGGGGTACTCCTGCCATGAACACCCACGCGGATCACGGTGAACGCGGCTTCACGATCGTCGAGATGGCGATCTCCATGGTCGTCCTGGCGGGCCTGGCCATCGTGCTCGGCTCCGTGATGGACACCGGCCTCGGAGCCTACCAGAGCTCTTCGCCGGCCGTCGTCACCCAGATCACCCACCGGACCCTCGACAAGATCGCCGACCGGATCGCCTTCGCCGGCTTCGAGACGCTGGTTCTCGTCCCGGAGGAAGAGGGCCTGGAACCCGACGGCGCGGAGGTCAGTTTCTACCGATGCCTCGGCAGCACGGCCGGTCTGAAGGACTGGAGTGAGGGCCGTCGCATCTTCTGGCGGCCGGAGGACACGGACCCGACGGACAAGATCGACAACGACGGGGACGGCTCCGTCGACGAGGGCATGGTCGTGCTGGTCCTCGACGAGGGGATGCCGACCGAGAGCACGGTCGTCCTCGCGCGGGGCGTGGCCCGCCACCTCGAAGGCGAGTTGCCGAATGGCGTCGACGACAACGGCAACGGTTTCGTGGACGAGCGGGGTCTCCTGCTCGAGATCCAGGACCGCGCCGTGCAGATCAGCCTGACGCTCGAGCGGACGGGACGGGACGGGCAACCCGTTGTCACGACCGCCCGCACGCTCGTGGCCCTGAAGAATTGACCGGGAGCATGGAGATGAAGCGACAGGAGAGAGAAGCGGGAAGCGTGATGGTGGCCATGGTCTTCGTCGGGATCTCCCTGGCGGGCATGGTCTTCTCCATGATCTCCCTCTCCAACGTGACGAAGGACGAGTACGAGAACCGGGCGTTCCGGGCCCAGGCGCTGTACGTAGCCGAGGCCGGCGTTGCCCGAGCGATCATCGACATCCGCTCCGGCGGGGAGGGAAACGTCGGGATAGACGCGCCGCTGCCCTATGGTCCCGGTCTCTACCGCGCGACCTCCGTGGACAACGGCGACACCACCTGGACGATCACCTCGACGGGGATCGTCCAGGGCCGGCGCCGGACGATCCGGGCGGACGTGCACGAGCTGCAGGGCGTCTATTACCACGCCATGTTCGCGGGGAACTCCTCCGGCGACCCTACGTACGTGCTGGAGCTCGGCGGGACCGGGACGCAGGCCGACCAGGTCGTCGGGGACATCTACTCCGGAAACGACGTCGCGCTCCTGGACGGATCCACCGTGGACGGGGACATCCGGGCCAACGGCGTCATCGACGGGGCCGGGGGCTTCGACGGCGTTTCGCAACCCCCGCTCGATATCGCGGCGATGGCGTACGAGGCGAAGCACGACGTCGACGTCGCGCAGGAGTTCAGGGACCACGGCGCGCCGAAGTCCAACGATCACGGGGGGACCGCCCTGGAAGTGCCCGAGGAATACGGCTCCCACATCTTCCGGATGAACCCGGACGACCGGAACTCGGAGTGCGTCCAGACCAAGAAGGACGACTTCTTCCTCGAGGACCCCGCGCACCCGCCGTCCACGGACAACGTGCACACGCGGCAGGCGTCGTGCGCCAGCGTGGTCAGTCTCCCCAAGGACGGCACGGACGACGGGAAGCGTCAGATCATCTACTACATCGACGGGAACCTCTGGATCCACTCTCGACCGTCCTTCAGCACCACCCTGACCGCCGACGGTGAGGAGGTCCTCGTCACGTTCGTGGTAAAGGGGAATCTCTACGTCTGCGACAACCTCCTCCTGACGGACCCCGAGAAGGACGGCATCGCCTTCATCGTCGTCAAGGACGAGGAGGTCGAGGACTCGGGGAACATCGTCTTCGGCGACAAGGCCTACGGCATCCTGGACATGGTGGAAGCCTTCATGTTCGCGGAGAACGACTTCATGGACCGAAACCTCCCGGCCTCGGCGACGGATGAAATCGTCGTCTCGGGGCTCATGGCCGCCGGCAACCAGATCGCGATCGACCGGGCGGGGAACGGGGCCTGGACCAAGCTGATCCTGGACGACGACTCGCGCCTCAGGAAGGGCCTGCTCGACCTGCCCGGCATCCCGACGCCGGTGGAAGAGGACCCTCGCGTGCCCTTCACGCTGATCTCGATGATCGAGGTGAGCAGCAACTGAGCCGGAAGTGGACCGGGGAACCTCGGGGCGAACGCCCTCCGGTTCCCCGGCCCGGCACGAAAGGAGTTCTCAGCGCATCAGCGCGCAGGGCTCCTCCGGCATCGAGTAGCCGTACGCCTTCGGCGGCTTCATCGTGACGGTGACGATGAGGTCGCCCGCCTGGCCCGCCCGGTTTCGGAAGATGACGGTCAATCGTCCCGCCGCCCGGGTATCCGGCAGCGTGAGCGTGACGCGCTTCCCCCGGACCCGGACCTCGCCGGAAGACATCAGATCCACTCCGTCCTCGTCCAGGACCGCGACGAACTCCGGCCGCGCCGGGCTCCAGCCTCCCGACATCACGGTGATCTTCGCCGTCGCGCCGGGCAGCGCGCCCGCGATGAACGTCTCCGACATCCCGCCTTCCAGCGTGAAGACGCCCTTCGCCTTCTTCGGGGCCTTCACCTTGACGTCCATCCGGGCCGCGCCCGCGGCGCCGGCCGCCGGGTCGAGCACCAGGAACCAGCGCCCGCAGGTCGGGATCTCGAACTTCTTCAGCTTGATTCCCTTCGAGTTCACCTTCAGGCGCTTCCCGAGGTCCACGGTCGCGCCCCGCGGATCGAAGAGCCGGAGCGTCGCCGCGTCGGGCACGCCCTTCGGGAACTTCACCTTCACCGAGAGCAGCGTCCCGCGGACCAGTTCGAGCGCCCGGATGCACCGGCCGTCCGCCAGTTCCGGCTCCTCCCGGAGCTTCCGGAGCGACAGGTCCGCGACGGGCATCGCCGTCAGGTCGAGGAAGGCCGGGTCCGACGCGACGCCGACCGCGTCCTCGACGACGAAGCTCGCCTCGAACGTCCCGTCGACGGTCGGCGTCCCGGAGATCCGGCCGGTCGTCGGTTCGAACGTGAGTCCCTCGGGCAGGCTCCCCGCGCGCGTCAGGTAGCGCAGTTCCCCGGTGCCGCCGGTCGCGTCGAGGGTCGTGTCGTAGGGCCGCCCGGCCGCCGCGGCCGGAAGCGCGGTCGTCACGATCCGCGGCGCTTCGTTCACGGTGCAGGCGAAGGTGCGCTCGCGGAACGACCCGCAGCCGTCCGTCACGCGGACCGTGAACCAGTAGTCCCCCGGGTCGATGTAGACGCCGTCCACGGTCCAGGTCTCCGGGTCGATCCCGCCCGTGATCGGGAAGTCCCCGGTCAGGGTCAGGGTGAACGGCGGCCGGAGCCCGCCGGTCCGGACGTACTGTCCGGTGAACGACACGCCGGTGGTGGAGACGGCGACGTGCGGATAGTCGAAGTCCAGCGGAGGGAT
>JBDLIY010000176.1:0-7868 GCA_039714635.1 Planctomycetota bacterium | reverse complement strand
GACGCGAGCGTGCGCGTTTTGCCCTGACTCCGTATGGAGGAGACGCGTTACTTCACCTGGAAGATGAACTCCACTTCCACGCAGACGCCCAGCGGGAGCCCGGCGACGCCCACGGCCGAACGGGCGTGCAGGCCGGCGTCGCCGAAGACCTCCAGCAGGAAGTCGCTCGCGCCGTTGATGACCTTCGGCTGATCCGTGAAGCCCGGCGCCGAACTGACGAAGCCGGTCACCTTCACGACCTTCTCGATCTCGTCCAGCGAGCCCAGCGCCTTCCTCACCGCCGCGAGGCCGTTCAGGGTGCAGACCCTCGCCGCCGCGTTCGCCGTCTCGAGGTCGACATCCGCGCCGACCACGCCCCGGTGGGAGATAGCACCGTCCGTGGTCGGGATCTGTCCGGCGGTGAAGACGAGGTTCCCCGTGCGGTTGACGGGGACGTAGCTGCCCGCGGGGGTCGGGGCTTCGGGCAGGGTGATTCCCAGTTCGGCGAGTCTGGCTTCGGCGCTCATCGTGATCTCCGGTCTGCGACGACTGGTTGTTCAGGGCTAGAGGGTGTACCTGAAGGACTGGATCGCCTTGTCGATCTGGCCCGGAAGCTCCGGGTTGGGCTGGTCGGCGCCGGAACGCATCCAGGTGGCGATCTCGAACATGAAGCCGTTGTGGACCAGGTAGATGTTCTTCTGCTTCAGGATGTTCCCGGAGCGGTCCTGGCCGGTGAAGGAGATCATGAAGCCGCGCTCCTTGCCGACCTTGTACTTCGGATCGCGGACCCAGGTCTCCTCCTTCGTGTCCTTCCAGTTGCCCCGGTACCAGTCCTCCTTCGACTGGGCCTTGAGGGCCTCGGTCGTCGCCGCGAAGTTCGAGAGGTCGTAGGCGATGACGCAGACGGAGGCGTTCTGCATCCGCTGCTCGTCGGAGTTCAGGACGTAGAAGTCCATCTGGATGCGGGAGTACTCATTGCGACTCATCTCCCACTTCTTGTCCGGCTTCGCGACCCGGAAACCGTAGCCCGGGTCCTCCCACTTGGAGATCTCGGACCACTTGATCTCCTCTTTGCCCGGCTTCCACTTCTTCGCCATCAGCTCCCAGAAGTTCTTCCAGGCGCGCGGCTCCTCGAAGTCCCAGCCGGTCAGCGTCTGGAGGCCCTTCATGATCGCCGGCCGCGACTTCGCCAGCTTGTCGCGGGCCTCCTGGCTGATCGTGCCGCTGTTGTCGCTCGCCTTCGGGTAGGTGAGGTCGAGCAGCTTGATGAGCTCTTCGACGCAGCGCTTGTCGGGGATGTGGCCGAGCCCCTCGGCCGCCGCGGAGGCGACCGTGTGGTCCTTCGACAGCCACTTCTTGCCCAGGTCGACGAGAGTATCGATGCCCCTCTTGTCCCCGTAGGCCCCGATCGCCGTCGCGGCGGCGGCGAGGACCGCCGGGCGGTCCTTCATCGGCTTCTGCATGCCCATGAGGCGCCCGTAGTACTTCTTCTCCTTGAGCTCACCGATCGCGGTGATCGCGGCGACCGCGACCTCGTCCGAGCGGTGCATCATGTACTTGGCGATCGCCTTCGGGGCGCCCTCGTTTCCGGACTTCGCCATCTCCTGGATGAGCTTGACCTTCTGCCCGTCGTCCGCGCCCTTCATGGCGGACTCGAAGGCCTTGATCTGGTCCTTCGCCTCGTCTGCGCGAACGGCGGGGGCGGCGAGGAGGGCGAGAACGGCGAGGGTGAGCAGGACGTGTTTCATCATTTCGAACCTCCTGACGAGCCTGGTTCCGCGATTCTACAGGGCAACCCGCGTGCCGCCAACGGACGTGGGACCGTTGACCCCGGAGGAATCCGGTGAGAAGATCACCGCTTCCCATGCTCGACCGCCATCCGATCGACGACATAAACCGCTGGGCCGTCACGACCTTCGTGCGCCGGACCGCGGATTCTCTGCCCGACGACGCCCTCGTGCTCGACGCCGGCGCGGGGGAAGGGATGTACCGCGGGCTCTTCTCGCGCCACCGATACGTCGCCGCGGACCTCGCCGTGGGGGACGCCGACTGGGACTACTCCGGGCTCTCGGCCGTTACGGATCTCTCCCGACTGCCCTTTTCCGGGGACACTTTCGACGCCGTGCTTTCGACCCAGACCCTGGAGCACCTCGCCGAGCCCGCCGCGTTCCTCGCCGCCGCCGCGCGCGTGATGAAACCGGGCGGGCGGCTCTACCTGACCGCACCGCAGTGCTTCCGCCTCCACCAGGAGCCGCACGACTACTTCCGCTACACGAAGTACGGCCTGGCCCACCTCGTGACGAAGGCGGGACTCGTCGTCGAGTCCATCGAGCCCCAGGGCGGCTACTTCCGGTTCCTCGCCGACGCGATCCGGCCGCTGCACCGGCGGCTGTTCGGGAAGGAGCGCCCGCTCTTCTTCCGGATCCTCGCCGCGCCGCTGGCCCTCGTGTCGAAGCTGATGTTCACGCGGCTGATCCCGATGGCGTTCTTCCACCTGGATCACCTCGACACGAAGCGCACCGTCACGACGGGCCACGAATTGATCGCCGTGAAACCGGGAGCGGGCGAGTGAGCGCGATCCGTGTCGTCGTCCTCACGGAAGACCCGGACGGACCGAGCGTCCGCCACCGCTGGCGGTACGCCGCGCCGTACCTGGAGCACGCGGGGGTCGCGATCGAGATCCTCCCCGTCCAGCCGGCGGCCGCGCGCGAGGCCGCGTTCGAGGCCGCCGCCGCCGCCGACCTCACCGTCGTCCACCGGAAGATGTTCCGCTGGCCCGACCTCCGACGCCTCGTCGCCGCCGTCCGGGACGGGAAGCGCCGTCGCCTCGTCTTCGACCTCGACGACGCGGTGATGTACCGCGCCTCCGGTCGCTGGCGCCAGTGGTCGATCCTCCGGCGCCTGCGCTTCGCGCGCAACGTGGGGCAGGCGTCCGTCTTCCTCGCCGGGAACGCCTATCTCAAGAGCCAGTCGCCGATCCGGATCCCGTCGGTCATCGTCCCGACGCCGGTGGACCTGCCACGCTACCGCCCGCGAGAGGAATGGCCCGGGCGGGCCCGCGCCGTCGGCTGGATCGGCACCGCCTCGACCCTGCCCTATCTCGACCTCGTCGAGCCGGCCCTGCGTGAGCTGGCGGCGAACCGGGAGGACTTCGTCCTGCGCGTGATCGGGGATCGGGCGCCGCGGATCGATGGCGTCACGGTCGAGGCGATCCCGTGGAGCGAGGACGGCGAGGCGGAGGCGCTCCGGGGCCTCGACGTCGGAATCCTGCCGCTGCCCGACGACCGCTGGACGCGAGGGAAGTGCGCGTTCAAGGCGCTGCAGTACATGGCGACGGGGCTGCCCGTCGTCGCGTCGCCGGTGGGGATGAACCGGGAGGTGGTGACGGACGGAGAGACGGGCCGCCTCGCGACGACCACGAAGGAATGGGTGGCGGCGCTCGACGGCCTGCTCGACGACGCCGCCGCGCGCGAGCGCATGGGAGCGGCGGGCCGCGCGCGCGTCGAGGCGGACTTCGCCACGAAGGTCGTCGCCGCGAAGACGGCGGACATCCTGAAGGGTCACGCCCGGTGAGCGTCCGCGCCTGCATCGTGGCGTACCGCTCCGGAGCGCGGGCGACGGCCGCGGCGCGCTCCGCGCTCGACGCCGGGGCCGAAGTCGTCGTCGTGAACAACTCTCCGGAGGACGCGATCCCGGACCTGCCCGACGCGGTCCGCGTCGTCGCGGCGTCGAAGAACCTAGGCTTCGCGGCCGGCTCGAACCTCGCGGCGGAAGGCGCGGAGACGGACCACCTCCTCTTCCTGAACCCCGACGCGACGATCCCGCGCGATGGACTCGCGGCGCTGATCGCGCACCTGGACGGCCACCCGGAGGCGGCGATCGCCGGGCCGTCGCTCTCGCGGCCGGACGGCCGGGCGCAGCCGTCGGTCCGGCGCGATCCGTCCGCGGCGGCGATCCTGCACCAGTACACGGCGTTCCGCTGGCTGTTCCTGTTCCGGGGCGCCTACCGCCGGTACCGCTCGCCCGAGGTCGATCGCACCGGACCGGTCGACGTCCTGATGGGGAGCGTGCTCCTCGTCCGCGCGAGCGTCTTCCGCGACGTCGGCGGCTTCGACGACCGCTACTTCATGTACTTCGAGGAGGCGGACCTCTGCCGCCGCGTCCGCGACGCCGGCCACGAGGTCGTCTTCGTCGCGGAGGCCGCCGCCGTTCACGAGGGCGGGGCCAGCGCGGCGCTCAACCGGACGCGCCTCGCCGCCGAGCGGCTGATCTCCGCCCAGCGCTACCTGAAGCGGTTTCTGACGCCGGGCCGGTGGGCGGCGTTCCGGGCCGCGTTCCTCGTCGGCTTCCCGCTCCGCGCGATGATCGACCTCCTCCGGGACCTCTTCGGTCTCTTCGTGGCGGGCGTGCGGGAGGCCGTCGGGACCGAGACCGGCCGGACGCGCGCGAAAGCGCTGGAGGTCGTGGCGGACGCGAGCCTGCTGACGCGGGATTTCTTCCGCGTCGTGGCGGGCTAGGTAGGCTCGCGGCATGGTCTCCCTCCTCGAGTTCGAGAAGATCGTCGTCCGCGTCCCGAACTGGGTCGGCGACGTCGTGATGTGCACGCCGGCCCTCCGCTCCATCCGCGAGTTCTGGCCGGACTCCGAGATCACGGTGATGGGGCTGCCCACGGGCGAGAAGATCCTCGCCGGCTCCCCGCGCTTCGACCGTTTCGAGACCTACCGCCGCAACGGCCCCGACGGCGGCCTCTTCGGCCGCGGCCGCATCATCCGCCGCCTGAGGAAGGAACGCTTCGACCTCGGGATCCTCATGCCGAACTCGTTCTCGTCCGGCTGGCTCTTCTGGCGGGCCGGCGTGAAGCGGCGCCTCGGCACGACGTACGGCGGCCGCAACTTCACGATCACCGACGCCTACATGCCGCCGATGGAGGGCAAGCGGCGCGTTCCCCGCTCGATGGTGGAGCACTACTTCGATCTGCTGGAGGAGTTCCGCGTCCCCCGCGGCGACCCGAAGCTCGAACTCTTCGAGACGGAGGAGGGGAAGCAGGACGCGAGGGAGATCCTCGGCGCCCTCGGCGTGGAGGACGACGACCGCCTCGTCGCGATCGTCCCCGGCGCGAGCTTCGGCATCTCGAAGATGTGGAAGTCGGACCGCTTCGCCGCGGTGGCGGACCACCTGCAGGAGCAGCACGGCCTGAAGCCGCTGCTCCTCGGCGGGCCGGGGGAGGAGATCATCCTCCACGAGATCGAGACGGCCATGAAGACACCGGCGCTTTCCACGGGCGACGACCCGCTCGACCTCGACGCCCTGAAGACGGCGGTGAAGCGCTCCTCCCTGATGATCGCGACGGACGCCGGCCCCCGGCACTACGGCGTCGCGTTCGACGTCCCGATCGTGACGATGCTCGGCCCCACGGACCCGCGCTTCTCGGAGTCGAACACGGAGAAGACAATCGTTCTGCGCGTCGACGACCTCGAGTGCAGCCCCTGCCACCTGAAGACCTGCCCGCTGGCCCACCACGGCTGCATGTCCTGGATCGAGACGGAGCAGGTGATCGAGGCCTGCGAGGAGTTGCTGAAGCGGTACCCGCCGGCGCCTCCGGCCGAAACGGAAAACGCCGGGACCGACTGACGCCTTTCCGCGACGTACTTCCGGGAGACCCGCGACGTGCGAGTGACCCGGAGGTAGGATGATGTCGCTGACTCGAGCGTGGAGACCCGTGATGGCCGGACCGGAGATGTACAGCATCTCGCGATCGGAGTACTACCTGATGGGCGACATCGGGATCCTCTCCGAGGGCGACCGGACCGAACTGATCGATGGCGTCGTCTTCGTCAAGGAGCCGATCGGTCCCTGGCATGCCAGCACCGTGGATCTCCTGAGCGAAGCCTTCGCACCAATCCGGTCGCTGGCGGCCCAACGGATCCAGAATCCGGTCACACTCACCGAGTTCAGTGAGCCCCAGCCCGACTTCTCGCTTCTTCGGCCGCCCCTGCGGCGCTACCGGGAGACACACCCCACACCGGCCGACATCCTTCTCGCCGTGGAGGTCGCGGATACGAGCCGGGTCTTCGATCGGGACACGAAACGCCCGCTCTACGCCAGGGCGGGAATCCGCGAGTACTGGATCATCGACCGCCACGACGACTGCGTGGAGGTTGCCCGGGATCCGGAGTCGGATGGCTACCGGACGGTTCGGAGCGTCGGTCGGGGCGAGACGCTGACGCTTCTCGCGTTTCCCGGGTTCAACGTCCCGGCGGACGCGATCCTCGGGCCAGTTCCCACGCCCTGAGCACCGCCGACCGCATCGCCTCCGGCGAGAAGGACTCCCGCACGCGCCCATGCGCCGCCGCGCCCAGTGTCTCCCGCCGGGCCGGGTCCGCGGCCAGCGCCTCCACGCTGAGCCGCAGTGATGCCGCGATCGGCTCGACCCTCACGCCGGCGTCGCCGAGGACCTCGCGCGTGGACGAGAGGTCCGTCGCCACGCACGGGAGGCCCGCCGCCATTGCCTGCAGCAGGAAGTAGGGCGCGGCCTCGAAGTCCGTCGCCAGAACCGCGATGTCGGTCGCGCCCAGAAGGTCCGGCAGGTCGTCGCGCCAGCCGGCGACGATCGGGCTCGCCCGGCCGTCCGCGAGATCGCGGTACTTCTCGAGATCTGGGCCGTCGCCCACCAGCAGGAAGCGCAAACCCGCCGGGGCGGAGAGGGCGGCGTCGACGAAGAGGTCCGGACGCTTCGGAGGGGCGAGGCGGCCGACCATCGTCACGAGGACCTCGTGCGGTCCGACGTCCAGGGACTCGCGGATCCCGGCGCGGCGGGCGGGGTCCATCGGCACCGGAACCGGGACGCCGTTCGGCACCACGACGACGCCGCCCTCCGGGCCGAAGGCCTCCGGCCGCTCCCACTCCGCGCAGAGCGCCAGCACCGCCGTCCGCTTCGCCAGGCGGCGCTCGACCATCCTCGCCACCTTCCGCGCGGGCGCCGGCGCCGTCGGGTAGAGGTGGTAGAAGCCGTGGGGCGAGTAGACGACCGGCGTTCCCCTCGCGCCGAGCCGTGCCACCGCGCCCGCCTTGAAAGCGTGGGCGTGGATCACGTCCGGGCGGAAATTGCGCACGGTCCGGCGGACCGCGCGGACGGCCGCGACGTCGGTCCGGAAATGGGGGCCGCGTCGCATCGGCACCGCCGTCACGGCCGCGCCCGCGGCGGCGAGGCGGTCGAGAAACGCCGGGTCCTCCAGCGGCGACGCCAGCGCGAGGATCTCGTGTTCCCCCGCGAGCCCCGTCACGAGGTCGAGCACGTGGCGCGCCGCGCCGCCGACGCCCGGTCGCGTGACGAGCAACACCCTCATTTGCGCAGCAACTCCTCGTAGAGGTTCTCGTGCGCCTCGACCGCCTTCCGCATCCCGAACTCCTCCGCGAGGCGGCGGCGGCCGGCCTCGCCCATCGCCACCGCCGTCTCCGGATTGCGGAGGAGGCGGACGAGGCCCGTGGCGAGCGCGTCCGGGTCGTGCGGCGGGACGATGATCCCCGTCTCGCCGTCGGCCACCACCTCGGGGATCGCGCCGACGCGCGTGCCGACGACCGGAATGCCGGCCTCCATCGCCTCGAGCAGCACGAGGCCGAAGCCCTCCCAGTGAGACGGCAGCACCATCAGGTCCGAGCCGGAGAGGATGCGCCGGATGTCGCGCCGGAAGCCTGTGAACCGGACGAAGGGCCTCAGCCCGAGCAGGTCGACGGCCTCGCGGAGCTTCGGCAGGAGTTCGCCGCGGCCCACGAGCAGAAGCCGCGCCTCCGGCGCCGCTTCCCGCAGCCGCGACATCGCCTTCAGGAGGTCGAACAGCCCCTTCTGCTTCGTCAGCCTCGCGACGCACGCCAGGAGCATCGTGCCCGGC
>JBDLIY010000175.1:0-7907 GCA_039714635.1 Planctomycetota bacterium | reverse complement strand
ACTTCGGCTACGCTCAGCACAGGCTTTCGGAATGACAGTTGTGGAGCGAGTTTCTTTTCTCATAGAACGGTGTCGCCGCGCTGTGGGTTTCTCGGAATGACAATTTCAGGTAACCTTTGACCACTACATCTAATCGCTAATTTCCAGTTTCCAACAGATTTCTATAAAGAAGCAGTCCATTATGAGCGATGCACGAATCGGTCAAAATTTAGGCAAATACACCCTTACGGAAAAAATTGGACGCGGCGGCATGGCCGAGGTTTTCAAAGCATACCAAGAAAATCTCGACCGTTATGTTGCCGTCAAAATTATGCACCCTTTCTTAGTTGAGATGGAAGGGGAGAATTTCCTCAACCGTTTCCGGCGAGAAGCCAAATCCGTGGCCGCGCTGCGCCATCCCAACGTCGTCCAGGTCTTCGATTTTGGAGTCGAGGACGACGCGGCGTATATGGTGATGGAGTATCTGGAGGGAGGCGACCTCAAAGATGAGTTGAAAGCGTTAAGCAAGCGAGGCGAGACTATGCCGCTGGCAGAGGCCCAACGTATCTTTCAGGCCGTGGCCAAGGCCGTAGACTACGCTTATAGTCAAGGGATGGCCCACCGCGACCTCAAGCCGGACAACGTGATGTTGACCGCCAAGGGAGATGTCGTTTTGACCGACTTCGGCATCGCTAAAATTGTGGGCGGGACTCAATACACCGCCGCCGGGGCCGTGATGGGCACGCCGGCCTACATGTCGCCGGAGCAGGCCCTCGGCGACGTGGACCGCCTGGACGAGCGGTCGGACGTCTTCTCCCTCGGTTGCCTGCTCGTCGAGATTCTCACCGGCAGCCCTCCCTACACGGGCCGGACGGCGGAGGAAGTCCTGATGAAGGCCGCGCGGCACGAGATCGCGATGGCCGAGGAGCGGCTGCGGGAGTCCGGGGCGGACCGCCGCCTCGTGGACCTCGCGCTGCTCTGCATGAAGAAAGAGCGGAAGAAGCGTCCGCGCAACGCGAGGATCCTGGCGAAGGCGGTCACCGCCTACCTCTCCTCCGTCGAGAAGCGGCTCCGGAACGCCCAGATCGTCGCCACGAAGGCGATGGCCCAGGCGCGGGGCGAGCGGAAGGCCCGCCGGCTGACGACGGTGCTGGCGGCGGCGGTGCTGCTCGTCGCGATGGTGGGCGGCGGCGGGTTCCTCTGGATGAACGGGAAGCGGATCGCGGCCGCGGAGGAGCACTCCCGCCGCGTCGGCCGTGCGTTCGAGGACGCCGGGCAGCTGGCGTCGGTGGCGCGCCGGTCCGGCAGCGTCCGGCGCTGGGCGGAGGCGGAGGAGACGGCGGCCATCGCGCGCTCCCTGGCCGGCGACGGGGAGATCGACGAGGACCGCGTCCGCCGGATCGACGAGCTTCACGCCTCGATCGCGGCGGAGGCGGCCGCGGCCCGGCAGATCGCTTCGCGGGGGAAGGCGAACCGCGAGCTCCTGGAGGAGGTCGGGAAGATCCGGACCGGCGGTTCCGACGCCACGGGCCACGCCGGTCTCGCCGCCGCCTACCACGGGGCCTTCGAGAGGGCGGGGTTCGACGTGGACGCGATGGAGACGATGGAAATCGTCGAGCGGATCCGCGAGAACGACCTCGCCGCCGAACTCGCCCCCGTCTTCGACTCCTGGGCCGTCTCCCGCCAGCGGGCGAATCCGGACGCGCGGGGCGAGTGGATGAAACTGAGCGCCGTCGCGCGGGAGGTCGACCCGAACGAGTGGCGGAACCGGTTCCGCGACGCCTGGTGCTCCGGCGGCTCCGGGGAGATCCTCGCCCTGGCGGGGAGCGTCCGGATCGAGGACCTCGACGCGTACTCCCTCAGCCTCCTCGGCAACGCCCTCGGACAGCAGGACGAGAGGCTGCGGGCGATCGACGTGCTCGAGCGCGCGGCCACGCGCCACCCGGACGACTTCTGGCTGCACGCCTGGCTCGGCTACTGGCTCTGCCGGGAGCGCCGCTGGAAGGAGGCGGTGTGCGAGTACACGGCGGCGCTGGCGATCCAGCCCCGCTCGGCCGGCACCTGGAACAACCTCGCGTGGGCCCTGGGGGAGACGGGGCAGGCCGAAGAGGAGCTGGCGGCGCTCCGGCGCGCGATCGGGATCGACCCCGGCTTCGCCCGCGCCCTCTACAACCAGGGGATCGCGCTGAGTGAGACGGGGGAGACCGAGCGCGCCATCTCCGTCCTCGAGCGGGCGGTCGCCGTCAGGCCCGATTACGCCCTGGCGTGGCGCGCCCTCGGCACGCTCCATCTGGAACTGGGAGACGTCCGGCGGGCCGTGGAGGCGATCGGGAAGGCGACCCGGCTGAAGGCGGAGTCGAAGGCCGAGCAAGTGGAGTCCCTCAAGCGGCTGGGACGGGTCTACCTCCAGCAGGAGAACTACCCCTCGGCGGAGAGGTACCTCGGTCGCGCGGTCACGATCGATCCGGAAGACCCGGAGGCGCACACGCTCCACGGCAAGGCGTACTGGGGTCTGGGGAAGCGGGACGAGGCGGAGGTCTCCTGGCTCTCGGCGATCCGCGTGGATCCGGATTACGACTACGCCCGCCGGTCGCTCATCGATGCCTACGGCATACGGGACTCGCTCCCGAAGCACATCGAGAAGTGGCTGGCGGACGTCGACGACGACCCGAACGACTGGCAGGCGTGGTTCAACCTCGGCCTGGCGCGGGAGGAGGACGAGGACTGGCCGGAGGCCATCGAGGCGTTCGTCCGGGCCCGCGATCTGCACCCGGAGTCCGGCTGGACGCACTACGCTCTCGCGAACGTCCTCCGCCACGTCCACGCCTACGAGGAGGCGAGGGAGGCCTACCTGCAGGCGGCGAAGCTCATCCCCGGGAATCCGGGCATCCAGAACGACCTGGGCGCGACGTACCAGCGCCTCGGCCGACCGGACCTCGCGATTCACGCCTACCGAACGGCTCTCCACGAGAACCCGGACGAAGTGTTCTCCCTCTTCAACCTGGGCAACGTGCTGATCAACTACGGCCACACGCAGTCCGGCCTGGACGAACTGGCGAAGGCGCTCGAGATCGAGCCGACGTACAAGGACGCCCTCACCCGCTACGTCAGCACGCTCTGCTGGCGAAGGGCCGAGGGCGACGTCGGCCGAGCGATCGCCGCGGCCGTCCGGGCGCTGGAATCGGACAAGGAGGACCCGAACGGCGCGTACCAGCTGGGCACCGCCCTCGGCTACCGGAAGAGTATCGAGGTCGCGAGGGGCCGGCAGAAGAGGCACCTGGCGGACGCCGACGAGGTGATGCTCGCGGGCTACTGGAACAACTTCGGCCTGGCCCGTTTCCGCTGCGGGGACGCGAAGACCGCCGTCACCGCCTGGAAGATCGCCCGCGACACCTACCCGGAGGGCAGCCTCGCGGTCCGCAACCTCCCCCTCGGCCTGCGCGCCCTCGGCGACCGGGAGGGAGCCCTCGCCGAGTGCGTGGACATGCTGAAGCGGAATCCGGAGTCGAAGATGGCCCGCGAGGCGATGGCCCGGACCATTCAGGCCCTCGGGGACCGTGACGCGGCCGTCGATGCCTGGGAGGAGGTCTTCGCCCGGGATCCGACGATCGCGGCCGCGCGGGAATACCTCGTGGCCGCGCTCTACCGGCGGGGGACGGACACGGACCTCGAGAAGGCGGTCGGCGTCGTCCTCGAGGCGGCCCGGGCCGCGCCCGCCGACCCGAACGTCCAGCTCTCCCTCGGTCGGGCCCTGGGCTGGATCGGCGACGCCGACCGGGCCCTGAACCTCCACGGAAAGGAGTTCCCGGACGCCACGGTGACGAGCGAGGCGCTCTTCCGCCGAGGCTTCGCCTGGGGGCTCTTCGACCGCCGCCGGCTGGAGGAGTCCCTCGGCTTCGCCGTCGAGGCGGCCGGCATGCAGCCCTTGAATCCCCAGCACCACGGCATGGTCGCCGCCGCGATCGCGTACCGATTGCCGTACGGGGACGCGGTCGAGAAGTACCACGACCTCTTCCCGGAGCGGAGCCAGGCCCACGAGGTGTACTTCTACAGGTCGCTCGCCAACAACTACCATTGGCTGCAGGAGTTCGAGAACGCCCTGACGGCGAACGAGGAGTTCCGGAAGCGCCTCCCCGTGAACTCCCAGATGCGGCCAGGCGCCCTCTACCGCGCGAGCACCATCCTGCGCTCCCTCCACCGCCACGAGGAGGCGATGGCGCGGGTGAAGAAGATGGCGCGCCTCATCCCCGGCAACTTCTGGCCGGACCGTGCGATGGCCGAGATCCTCATGGACCTCGGGCGGTACCGGGAGGCGGCGAACCTGCTCTTCTCCGCGAAGGAGGCCTACCAGGGCGCACCCCTGCCGAACTACTGGCTCGGCGTGGTCATGCTGCGCCTCGGCGACTTCGAGGCGGCCTGCGATCAGCTGCAGCGCGGCCGCCTGATGACCGGATACATCGAGCGGGGCGGGTGGTGGCTCGACCAGGCGACCCGGATGAGCGAACTGGCGCCCCGCCGAGCCGCGATCCTGACCGGGACCGCGAAGCCGGAGTCGGCGCAGGACGCGATCGACTTCGCCCGCTTCGCGACGTACTCGGGCTACCCCCTCCAGTCCGTCGCCTGGTACGAGCAGGCGTTCGAGAGGGAGCCCGAGCTCCTCGACGACCTCCTCGAGGGCCACCGCTTCGCGGCCGTCGAGGCGGCGCTCCTCGCCGCGGCCGGGAAGGGAGCGATCGCGGAGACGCTCGGGGAGAAGCGCCGGGCCGCCTGGCGCGCCCGGGCCCTGTCCTGGATGAAGCAGGAGCTGGCCGCGTGGCGTCAGTTCCTCGTCGACGACTACTACGGATTCGCGGCGGAAGTGGTCCGGCCCTGGCACGCCCGCGCCGGTTTCCCGAGCGGCTGGCGGATCGAGCCGGCCTTCGCGATCGTCGCGCACCCGGACCTCGCGGCGCAGCTGCCGCCGGAGGAGAAGGCGGAGTGGGACGCCATTTTCGAGGGCGCGCGGCAGCTCATCCGCGAGTACGCGAAGCTGGAGAACCGGGAGTGACTACTTCTCCCCGAGGTACCACTTCCGGTCCACCCTCACCATCGTGAGGATCTTGGGCCTCGGGTCGCCGGCGGCGGTCAGCGCGATCTGCGCCCGGTCGCCCTCCTCGTGCGTGCCGGAGTAGAGGTACCGCTCCACGGTGACGCTCCACGCGCCGAGGCCCTTCTGCAGCGCGGCGACCCACGCCTCGTAGGGGTTGGTTTCGCGGTAGGCCGGCGAGTGAAGCTCGTACATCTGCCGGAACGCCTTCTTGTGGAAGTGGCCGACCCACGCCTCCCAGACCGCCCGCGGCGAGGAGTGCGCGTCGCCCGACCCCTTCGGCTCCTTCACGAACTTCTCGAGCTCCCGCGGCAGCGGAGCCGGCTCGAAGAACTTCCGGTGGAGCGCGAGGATCCGCCCGAGCTCCTCGATCGGCTTCGGGTGGTCGTCGACCCGCAGGTCGATGTACCGGTCGTTGTGCCCCGCGTAGCCCCCCGCCTCGCGGACGACGAGGAGCGCCGCGGACTGCCGGCCGCGCTTGTCCCCGCCCGCCGCCTGCCCCGCCTTCAGCGCCGACACCAGCCGCTCCGGGAAGTCCGCCTTCGAAACCCGGAACGCCTCCGCCATCGCCTCGAGCACGAGCTTGCCGGCGAGGATGTTCCCCTGGACCGTGAAGCCCTCGCCCGTCAGGTGCCCGGCCCACTTCATGCACTGCTTCCCGGTGTAGGCGGCCACGCGGCCCTTCGCGTCCACGACCCCGACCTGGCGCGTCTCGCGGCCCGGGTCGCGGTCGATCAGCTTCCCGACCGTCTGCTCCGGCGTGTTCCCGGCGTCGAGGATGCGCAGCCCGGTGGGGCCGTAGGACGTGTTGGCCCACGCCTGGGTGGCGATCGCCCCGACCCCGGCCCTCGCCCACGGCACGACCGAGCCGACCCCGAGGAACTTCGACTGGACCGCGACCCCGAGGTCGCCGGTCTCCGGGTCGAGGGCGACGATCGAGAACGTGGCGACGGGAAGCTCCGGCTGGATAGCCGGGGCGACGGTCCGGTCGGTGGCCGCGCAGGCCGCGACGACGAGGATCGAG
The DNA here is from genome assembly GCA_039714635.1 of Planctomycetota bacterium. Lineage (GTDB taxonomy): Bacteria > Planctomycetota > JAJSAM01 > JAJSAM01 > JAJSAM01 > JBDLIY01. The sequence goes on along the minus strand of JBDLIY010000175.1, from coordinate 1,818 downwards.
AGGAGGATCACGGTGCGTTTCATGTCCGGAGTTTAGCGGGACTTCGCCTGCGGGCGGCCCGTTTTCGCCGGCACGCGCCGCCCTCCTGGAGAACAGGGATGAGGTGGATCGCGGGCTCACCGCCCCCGGAGCCCCCGGCCGGTTGCACGGCCCGGGCCGCGTCAGATGACGAGGGGCAGGGTCGACGCGATCGGACTGAGTCCGGCAATACGCACCGTGTTCGTGGTGCCCTTCTGGGGGTAGGTGAAGAGCGAGTAGAACGCGCCGGCTCCGGTGACCAGCCCGAAGATCTTCGGGGCGTTGTCGGTCTGGTTGTTCATCGCAGGGAGGGCGCCGGGCCAGTCACGGAGTGGATTGAAACCTGTTACGGGACCGACAGCGGTCGGTCGGAATGTGTTCCACGCCGCCTTGGCAGCAACCGAATTCGGGTTGGTCGGGGTGCTGTCAGTGCCCACATGGCCGACGCAGACGACTCCCAGACGCGTGTAGCGGATGATCCAGCAGCCGCTCATCGGGCCGGTCAATACATCGACGCCCGCATGGACCACCTCGGACACCATGCCCGGGCGCCACTCGAGCCATTGGTAGTTGCGGTGGGCCTTGGATGCATGCACGAAGTGACCGTGCCCCACGGTACTCTTCCTCGGTCCCTTGATCCGAGACCAGAACTTCGACTCGTCGATGCTGAGAGGAACAGGATTCAGGCGCTGAAAACCGCCTACCGCGACGCCATTGTTCGTTTGCGCCGGGGCAATGAGTTCGATATGACGCCCCACGATCAGCTTCGTTTCGATCGTCATGTCTCTCCCCTTCCGTGATGCTCAGGAAGTGATTCGACTCATTATACCCCGTACCCCGTACCCCGCCGGCGGGAGCGCTGGATGCCGAAACGAAAGCTCCCTCCTCGGCAAGTTCCCGTCAGCAGTTCACGCCTCAGACGGTCCGGGAAGAGCGAGGATCCCGGCAGGATCCACGGAAGCACGAGGACGGTGTCGATGCGCACCAACTCGTCGCGGGAGAGGGGCTTCGGGCAGCGTTCGAACACGCCCCGTGCGGGCAGATTCCCGACGAACCGCACCCCTCACCAAACCAAATTCCAGTTTTGCCGAGACCAAACCGCCGCTCGTGCGTCCTGCAATGGGAAGGGGAAACGGAGGCCGTACGATGAACCGCAGAAACGTCGCCCAATTCTGTCTCGCCCTGCTGTGCCTCGCCGGGCTGTGCCTCGCCGCGGCGCCGGACCCGCGGGACGTCCTCCGGCTCCTCGAGAGCCGCGACGCAAGAGACCGGCTCCGGGCCGTGAAGCTCCTGAAGGAGGTGAAGGGGACGGGCGCCACCGCGCGGCTGGTCCAGGTCCTCGGGGACGAGGACGCCGAGGTCCGGTCACGGGCCGAGTCCGCCCTGAAGCTCCGCGGCGGGCCGGACGACCTCGCCATGATCGCGTCCCGCGGGATGAAGCACCCGCGGCCGGCCGCGCGCCGGGCCGCGCTTCGCCTGCTGGCCGCGCGCCGGGTTCCGGATCTCTTGCGCCACCTCGAGGCGGCGCTCGCGGACCGGGACCCGGTGACAAGAGAGGCTGCCGTCGGCATCACTGTCAACGCTCTCGCGAGTCGGGGCCTCCCAACGCTGGCGGCAGCACTCACCCGGGGTCGGGAAGGCCGACCCCGGGCCACCGCCCTCCTCGCCGTCGCCGGGCTCGACGGGGAACGCGGTGCCGAAATCGCCCGGAAGGTCCTCTGCGACCGCGCCCTGGAGGTGCGGGTCGCGGCGACGGAGATCCTCGCCGGAATCCCCGGCGAGCGCGGCCTCGCGGCGGCG
>JBDLIY010000174.1:0-7908 GCA_039714635.1 Planctomycetota bacterium | reverse complement strand
TGGGTGGCGACGGCGCCGCGCACGTGGGGGTACCCGGCGTTGTGCATGTACCCGTGCTGCCGGGGCACGGGGTTCCGCATCAGCTCGACGACCTTTTCCCGGAAGGCGGCCGGCGGGTCGAGGTGCGGGTTTCCGAGCGACAGGTCGAAGACGTTCTCGGCTCCGTACTCCGCGACCATGTTGCGTCCGCGCTCGAACATCGCCCGGATCCAGGAAGCCCTCGTGAGATAGCCCGCGACGCGCCGGGATATGGCCATGCAAGAACCCCCGTGGAATGAGGACAACGCCGAGTCTATTTCAACCCGGCGGCGTCGACGTCCCGAGGAATGGCCGAGCGGCTACTTCCCCGCCCCCTTCACGGCCGCCGCGCTCGAAGCCATCTCCGCGGTGAGCGTCAGGATCGCCGTGGAGTAGATGCGGCCGCCGTTGCGGCCCCAGGGGCCGATGGGGTCGAAGGAGCCGGCGAGGGGCCCCGCCTGGCGCTGGTTCGCGGTCAGAGCGGCCGCCATCGCCGGTCGCCATGCCTTCCAGGCGGCACCGCCGGACTGGCGAAGGGCCATCGTCCCCCAGAACCAGTAGTACATGTCGGTCGTCCCGGCGTCCTCGTCCCAGAGCGGGAGCCGCTTCAGGCAGAGGGCGATCCCCTTCTCGTAGAGCTCGCCCTTCCCATGTCCGCAGTGGACGCGCGTGACCAGCCCGACCGCCGTGAGGGACTCGGACTTGTCCGCCGGATAGCGGTCCATCACGTCCTGCGGTCGGGCGGGACCGGTCCCCCGCGCGGTGTAGCCCACGCGGCCGTACTCGGGCTCCGTGGCCTTGTCGATCCACGCCATCGCGCCGGCGAACGCCTCCGGGCTCACTCGCAGATTCGCCCGCTTCGCCGCGTGGAGCGCCAGGACCATCCAGCCGGTCACGGAAGTGTCGTTGTCCTGTGGCCGGACGCCGTAGCGCCAGGCGAGGTAGGGATTCTGCGCCTTGTGGATGAAGTCCGTCGCCAGCTGGGCGCTCCGCTTGAAGACCGGTGATTCGGTCAGGGCGTACGCCTCGATCATCGCCAGCGTGCAGATCGCGTGGTGGTAGACGAAGCGCTGCGAGGTCCGGAGGCCGAAGCAGCCCTCCGGGTCCTGGAGCTGCTTCAGGTAGCGCAGGCCGGCCTTGACGGTCGCCTTGTGGTTCCCGTTCTTGTGCGTCTGACCGTCGCCGAGGAACGCCAGGAGGGCGAGCCCCGTGACCCCGGCGTCGAAGGGGGCGTGGCCGGCCCCGGCCCCCGCGCCCAGGCCGGCGGGTTTCATCCAGCCGTCGCAGTCCCAGTGGCCGTCGGCGTGCTGGTGGGCGGCCAGCCAGGCGAGCCCCCGGTCGATCACGTCGCGCACGCTTCCCGCCGGAGGAAGGGGCTTCGCATCGGGCGGAGGGATCCGCGACGTCCGGCCACCGACAAACGGCTCGTCGGACGGCTCGGCCGCCGGCTTCCCGCCGAGCAGTTCGCGCAGCCGGGCGCCGGCCTCCCGCTGCTTGTCGAGGAGATCGAGGAGCGTCTTCTTCGTCGCGGCCACGTCGTCGGCCTTGCCCATGTCCTCGTAGAGCGCAAGGAGCTTGAGCTGGGCGTTGATCGCGTCGGTCAGCGCGGCGAGTTCCTCCCCGAGTTGGTCCGCGCCCTTCGGCGCGGCGACGGCGGGGCCGACCCCCAACAGGACCGGGAACAGGGCCAGAATCAGGACGGCGGTCGTCTTCATGTTCTTCACCTCCACTGAGGAGAGGAACCGCGACCGCCGTCCGGTTGGGTCTATCTACTTCTTCTTCGCGCGCCTCTTCAGGCTCGAGGCTCCGAAGACGCGGTCGTAGCGGTAGAAGACCTCCATGCACATGACCATCAGCGCCGTCGAGTAGACGCGGCCACCCTCGCCGCCCCACGGGCCGACGGGATCCCAGGAGCCCTTCGCGCAGCCGTCCGGCCGCTGGCTCTCGGCGATCGCGGGCTCCATGGCCTTCAACCACTTCTTCCACGGCTCGCCACCCACCTGGAACATCGCGAGCGTGCCGTAGTACCAGTAGTACATGTCGATCGCGCCCGACTCCTCGTCCCAGACGGGGACCGCCTTGAGCATGAGGTCGACGCCGCGACCGATCGCCTCGCTCTTCTTCGGGTCCTCCCCCAGGAAGACGCGGGAGAGCACGCCGACCGCGGTCAGCGACTCGGACCTGGCCGCCGGCCAACGGTCCTCGCTGCCCTCGGGACGCGCCGGGCCGGTGCCGCGAGCGGTGTAGCCGACGCGACCGTACTCGGGCTCCGTGGCCTTCGCGATCCAGGTCCGCGCGCCGTCGAGGGCGTCGTCGGCCACGCGCAGGCCCGCCATCTTCGCGGACTTGAGCGCCATGACCATCCAGCCGGTCACGGAGGTGTCGTTGTCCTGCGGCCGGACGCCGTACCGCCAGGCGAGGTACGGGTTCTGCGACCGGTGACAGAAGTCGATGGCCTGCTGGGCGCTCTGTTTGAACAGCGGCGAGCCGGTCAGGGCGTACGCCTCCGTCATCGCGAGCGCGCAGATCGCGTGGTTGTAGATGAAGTGACCGTCGGTGCGCGGACCGAAGCAGCCCTCCGGATCCTGGATCTGCTTCAGGTACCGGAGTCCCCGCAACACGACGTCCTTGTAGCGGCCGTGGCGATGGGTCTCCCCCGCGCCGAGGAACGCCAGCAGCGCCAGCCCGGTGACGCCGGAATCGTAGAGCGCGCGGCCGGAGCCCTCACAGGGGACGTCCCGACACTTCGAGTGGTAGTTGTCGCAGTCCCAGAAGCCGTCCCGGGACTGGTGGTTCTTCAGCCACTCGAGGCCTCCGAGCACGACCTTCTGCCGCTGGCGGCAGACGAGACTCGCTCCGAAGCCGCGGCGGCCGAAGCCGGCCGGGCCGCCGCCGCCGGCGCCTTCGCCGATCCCGATCTCGGAGTTCGTCGCCGGGCCCTGGAGCGGCGAGTCGCCGCGGAGCAGCGGGTGCGTCAGCGGCTGGTCCACCGGGTTGTCATGCGGGTCGTCCACCGGCTCTTTGGCCACGCGGTCGTCGTCCGGCGTCGGGTCCGGGATGTGATCCGGCTCGTCCGGCGGGGGCACGTCCTGGATCTCCGGCGGGAGCTCCTCCTCGATGGGAAGCTCCTCGTATTCGTCCATCACGGCCTGGACGAGACCGGCGTCGAAGTCGCTCCCGCCGGCCGTCGCAAGGTTGAACATGAGCAGGACGAGGACGGCGTGGAACGCGACGGAGATCGCCCACCAGGGCGTCCTCCGGATCTGCGCGTAGAGCACCGCGTTGAAGTCCTCGTTCGCTCTCGGGTTGCGTCGGTCGTTCATGGCTGCCTCCTGACGCCATGAACGGAGCAGACGGGATTTGGTTCAGACGGGGCGCGTTATCGGGCCTGCTTTTCGAGCTCCGCGCGGATGGCCCGGCGGTAGCTGTCGATGAGCGCGACCTTGTACCGGCGCGGGGTGATGACGGCCTCTTCCAGCAGCTGGAGCTGGACCCGGGCCTGGGCGAGGTGAACCGCCGAGAGCTGGAGTTCCTGCTCGATCGCGTCCCGGACCTCCTCGAACGGGAGGTATCCCGCATCCTGCCGGCTCACGAGCTTCAGGATGAGGACGCTTCCCCGGAGGACGATGGGGTCGGAGACGTCCCCCACCGCGGTCTTCTCGTCCCAGACGAACTCGTCCACGGGCGGCTGCTTCTCCCCCCGCCCGAACGGCGCGGCGAGGTACTGCCCCGGCTCGTGGTACGGTTTCGTGAGTTCCGCGAAGTCCTCCCCGGCCCGGGCCTTCGCGACGATCTCATTCGCCAGCTCCCGGACCCGGGTCTGCACCGCGAGGCCGCTCTCGCCTTCCTTCCTGAGCGCCGAGAGAACGAGGTAGATCGCCTCGACCCGCGCCCGCTCCTCGACCCGGTACTCCTCGCGACGACGCTCGTAAGCGTTCTGGACGTCGACGGGCCGGACCCAGATGTCGACGATGGCGCGCGTCTCGGCGCTGACGGGCGCGGACGTCCCCAGGAGCATTTCCCGGAGCTTCTTCGTCAGCATCTCGCGCCTGAGCTGCGCCTCCCATTCCCAGCGAGCGAGCCCCTGCGCCTCGAGGTCCTCCTCGAGCGTCGTGTCGCGCGCCAGCAGGCCCTTCTCCACGCGTTCGATCTTCTGCCGGAACTCCTCGTCCGTGACGGCGACGCCGAAGGACCTGGCCGCCTCGAAGACGATGACCTGGGTGATGTAGCCCAGGGAGTACTGGTCCAGCATGTAGCGGACCTGGGCTTCGCCCACCTCGCCGAGCCGGCGGAAGTTGGCGCCGTACTTCGCGTTCAGCGTGCGGACCGTGATGACCTGGTCGTTCACGCGCGCGACGACCCGGTTCGGATCGAGGAGGCTGACCTCCCCGTTCGGCTCCGCGGTCGCCGGCCCCGACTCCTTCCGGCTCACGTCCGGCGCGTCGGAATCGACGACGATGGGATCCCGGTCGGTGGACGCGCACGCGGCGACCAGGAGCAGCGCGAGCAGGAGTGTGGGGCGGCGGTTCGACATCCCGGGGATTCTAGCGATCGCTTTCAACACCGAAAGGCATTCTGGAGGTCTGTGAGAAGGTCCTCCCCCTCCGACCCGCGGTCTTCGAGCAGCAGGTGTACCGTCTTTTCCGTCACGACGCGGACACGATCGGCCACGTGGCCGAGCCCGGAGGTGAGGATCGTCATGTCCGCCGGCCGCAGGGCCACGCGGTCCGGCTCCGGCCTCACGACGTGTTCGATCCGGAGGGCGGCCGCGAGAATCCTCAGCCGCGCGATCTCGACCAGGAGCGCCGCCTCCCGCGGCATCGGGCCGAAGCGGTCCTCGATCCCCTCGACGATCCCCGGCAGCTCCTCCTCGGTCTTCGCCCGGGCGAGACGGCGGTAGACCTCGATCTTCAGCTTCGCGTCCGGGACGTACTCGTCGTCGAGCCGGGCGCCGATGTCCAGTTCGATGAAGGGATCGGTCCGCTCCACGGGCTCGCGCTCCTTGAGCTCGTGCACCGCGTCCTCGAGCAGCTGGCAGAAGAGCTCGTACCCCACGGCCGCGATGTGGCCGGACTGCTGGGAACCGAGGATGTTCCCCGCGCCGCGGATCTCGAGGTCGCGCATGGCGATCCGGAAGCCGGCGCCCAGCTCCTGGAACTCCTCGACCGCCCGGATCCGCTTCTCCGCGACGTTGCTGACCCGCCGTTTCGGGACGATCAGGTAGCAGTAGGCGCGGTGGCGGTAGCGACCGACGCGGCCGCGCAGCTGATGCATCTCGGCCAGGCCGAAGCGGTCGGCGCGGTCGAGGTACATCGTGTTCGCGTTCGGGATGTCGAGGCCGGATTCGATGATCGTCGTCGTGACGAGGACGTCCACCTCGCCGCGGATGAAGGCGAGCATCCCCTTCTCCAGCTCGTGCTCGCGCATCTGGCCGTGCACGATGGCGAAGCGCGCCTCCGGCACGATGCCCCTCAGCTTCCTCTGCATCGCGTCGATCGTCTGGACGCGGTTGTGGACGAAGAAGATCTGCCCGCCGCGGTTCATCTCCCGGAGGATCCCGCTCCGGATCCGGTTCGCGTCGAACTCCACCACCTCGGTGCGGATGGACTGGCGGCCCGGCGGCGGCGTGGAGAGCGTCGAGATGTCGCGGATGCCGAGCATCGCCATGTGCAGCGTGCGCGGGATCGGCGTCGCCGTCATCGTCAGGACGTCCACCGTCTTCCGGACCTGCCGGAGGCGCGTCTTGTGTTCGACGCCGAACCGCTGCTCCTCGTCGACGATGACGAGGCCGAGGTCCGCGAAGGAGACGTCCTGCGACAGCAGCCGGTGCGTGCCGATCAGGATATCGACGGCGCCCGTGGCGGTCCGCTCGACGATGGACGTCTGCTGCTTCTTCGTCTTGAAGCGCGAGAGCACCTCCACGACGATCGGGTACTCGACGAACCGGTCCGTGAAGGTCTGGAAGTGCTGCTGGGCGAGGACGGTCGTCGGCACGAGCACCGCGACCTGCCGGCCCGCCAGCACCGCCTTGAACGCGGCGCGGACCGCCAGCTCGGTCTTCCCGTAGCCGACGTCGCCGCAGAGCAGGCGGTCCATCGGCCGGGCGAGCTGCATGTCGTCCTTGATCGAGCCCATCGCGTCGACCTGGTCCGGCGTGTCCTCGAAGAGGAAGCTCGCCTCGAACTCGTGCTGCATCCGGTCGTCGGCCGGATAGGCGATGCCGGGCTTCGCCGCCCGCGCCGCCTGGATCTCGAGCAGGTCGGCGGCCAGGTCCTTCACCGCCTCCTTCACCCGCTCCTTCTTCCGCTCCCAGGCCGACGCTCCGACCTTGGAGAGCCGGGGCCGGAACTCCTTCGTGCCGACGTATCTCTGGACGAGGTTCGCCTTCGTGACGGGGACGTAGACCGTCACGGAGTCGGCGAACTCGACCTTCAGGAACTCCTCCGTCTCGCCGCCCTTCACGATCCGCTTCAGCCCGCGGTAGATGCCGATCCCGTGGCCGAGGTGGACGACGTGGTCGCCCCGCTTGAGGTCGACGAAGTCCTCGATCGGCGCCGATGGACGGCGTTTCGGCGGGCGGCGCAGGCGATAGCGGTCGAAGACCTCGTCGTGGGAGATGAAGGCGAAGCCCTGCTCCGGCAGCTGGAAGGAGCGGGACAGCCGGCCGACCTCCACCTCCACGTCCCGGACCCGCGTCTCCTCCGCCTCGGCCAGCAGCCCGTCGACGCGCGTCCGCTCGGCGGGGTTGTTGGCGAAGAGGAGTGTGACCGCATTTCGCGAAGTAACCTCGTCGAGGATCTCCTCCAGCTCCTCCACGCTTTTCGCGGTGCCGGTCACGGAGTGGACGGGGAACTTCACGCCGTCCTCTCCGGCCGGGACCGGGCCGGATGTCAGCTCGAGCCGGGCGCCGGCGCGCTTCGCCGCGAGCAACTTCGTCAGGCGACGGACGAGTCCGGGAGCGGCGAGGCGGGAGTCGATACGGCTCACCCACTCCCGGACGGCCCGCTCCTCGTTGATCACGAGGAGGTGGCCCTCGGGGAGGTAGTCGAGGAGGCTGGCTCCGCCCTTTGGCCTCGAGAGGTCGCCCGGCGCGGCCAGGGTCAGGCGGAACGTCTCGACCTTCGCCACGGACCGCTGCGTCGCGGGTTCGAACTGGCGGATCGAATCCACCTCGTCGTCGAAGAGTTCGACGCGGTAGGGCGCCTCGCGGGAGAGCGGGAAGACGTCGAGGATCCCGCCGCGGACGGAGAACTCGCCGGGCGCCTCGACCATGGGGACGCGGGAGAAGCGGACGTCGGCGAGTTCGCGGGCGAACGCTTCGAGATCCAGGCGGTCCCCGACCCGGATGCGCCGCCGCGCGTCGCGGAGCCGGCCGGGCGCGGGCACCGGCTGGAGGAGGCCGGCCACCGGGGAGACGAGGAAGCGGGGCGCCTCCCCGTCGAGGAGTTGCTGGAGGATGGTGAGCCGTCCGGCGAGCGTCGGGAAGTCGTGGGCCGCGCCGTTTCCCTCGAAGTGGTCGAAAGCGGGGAAGGCCCGGACGCCCTCGAGGTCGCCCGTGAAGATCCGCAGGTCGCCCTCGAGGTCCTGGGCGACGTTCTCGTCCTCGGTGACGACGAGGGTCGGGGGGTGGCGAAACGCGGGGGCGAGCGTCGCGAGCAGCAGGGCGCCGGAAGCGCCCCACTGCCCGGCCGCGGCGATCTCGCCACCCGCCCGGATCGCCGTCCGGACGCGGTCGACCTCCGCGACGCGGCCGTACCTCCGGACGAGGGCTTCGAGTCCCGTGCCCCGTCCATCCACGGTCGGTCGTTCCTCAGTCCGCGCCGCGGCGGCGGTTGCCGCTCTTCTTGCGGGCGGCCGGCTTGCGGGCCGCCTTCGGGTTGCGGGACACGC
>JBDLIY010000173.1:0-7924 GCA_039714635.1 Planctomycetota bacterium | reverse complement strand
GCGCCGTAGACGAGGCAGCGAACGGAGGTCGCGCAGGCCTGGGAGATGTTCGGCCCCGTGACGTCCTCCATCCCCATCAGCCCGGCGAGCCACGGCGCCCCGTAGAAGGAGTGGCGGCTCGGCACCGTCATCCCGAGGCACATCCCGTCGAAGGCCTCCGTCGGGACGTCGCGCGAGGCGAGCGCGTCCTTGGCGGTCTCCGCCGCGAACGGGATGGGCGGCAGCGTGGCGAAGCTCATCTGCCACTTCGAGAACGGGGTGGTCCAGTAGCCCCCGTAGGGGACCCAGGCGTTGGCGAGATCCATGCGTTCCTCCCTTCGAGCCGCGGCGAGATGGGTACAGTCTAGCGATCACCGGCAGGGGCCGCCATGCCGTCCGTCCACCCATTGGGTCCCCCAGCGCCACACTGGCCCTTGACCGTCCGTCGCGGACTCTGCTATTCCTGTGACTGAGTGAAGGACGAAGGGGAAGGCGGGATGAGGCGGAGTGCGCGAAAGGGGAAAACATGCGCAATCCACTTCTGTTCACCGTCTCACTGTGTGTGCTGATTCTCGCGGGAACCGGGCTGGCGATCACCAACGGTACTCTCGACACCACGCACGACAGCGTGGGGGCGATCATCATCGATGCCTCCGGATACGATCCATTCATCGTCTGTTCGGGCACGCTCATCGACGACGAGGACGGCGTCTTCCTGACGGCCGCCCACTGCTCGATCGCAGTCAACAGCTGGATCGCCGCCGGCTTCTTCACGATCGACGACGTCTACGTCTGCTTCGACGAGGACGTCTGGGCCACCGGGGCGACGTGGATCCCGGTGTCTTCTCTCGAAGCTCACCCGGACTACACCGGCAAGCGTCCCCTGGACTACGACGTCGGGGTCCTGATCCTGGATCCGGACGACCCGGACGACCTTCCCGCGCCGGCGACGCTCGCCGCGGAGGGATACCTCGACGACCTGAAGGACGACGGGGAGTTGAAGGGGGGCCCGAAGACGGTTCTCTTCACCGTTGTGGGCTACGGGACCCAGCTGGCTTTCCCGCCTCCAAAGGTCATCCCGACGGACGGCAAGCGCCGGGTGACCCAGACGGGGTACCTGGCCCTCAACAAGCAGCACCTGACCCTCCTGCAGAACCAGGCCGCGGGCCTGGGCGGGACCGGTTACGGCGACTCCGGCGGTCCGACGTTCTGGACGGACGGGGACGGGGATGAGCACCTGGTCGCGGTGACGTCCTGGGGCGACCCGAAGCTGGTCGCGACGGGCATCACGCAGCGCGTGGACATCGAGACGGCCCACGAATTCGTCGAGGACGCCTCCGACTGAGGTCCCTCGGTGCCGAACGCAGGGAAAGGTCGGGAGGTCGTTCTCTTCGGTCTCCCGGCCTGCGCTCATCGGCGACCCGCGACGGCAGGGTACACTCTGGCGATCCCCGACAAGGAGCCGCCATGCCGTCCATCCACCCGTCCGAGAACCCGCCCCTGGGCTGGCTGATCCCCTGCCTCGCCGTGAAGGACCTCGCCGCGTCGCTCGACTGGTACGCGAAGCTCGATCTCGAGATATACGGGGGGAACGTCGATGAGAACTGGGCGATGCTGAGAAACCGCGCGGTGGAGATCCACCTGTTCCACGGCCACATCGAGAAGGACGTGCTGAATTTCCGCGGCGGCGACCTGCCGGTCGTGCGGCAGGCGCTGGTGGATCGCGGGCTCGAGCCGCGCGGCGAGGAGGGCTTCGCCGCCTGGACGTTCGTCGATCCGGACGGCCGGGACGTGTTCCTGGATTCGTCGCCGGAGGAGACGGCGGACTACGCGGCCGGGAAGTTCACGACGATCCCGAACGGCTCCGATGACGTGCATGCCGGGGAAGGGATGGACCTCGGCAACTTCACGGTGTGCCTTTCCTGCGCCGACCTGCCGGCGACCTCGAAGTTCTACGAGACGATGGGCTTCGTCCCGACGGCCGGCGAGCCGGAGAACGGCTGGTCGATCCTGACGCGGCCGGACCACCCGGCGAAGTTCGGGGAGCGGATGGCCACGACGTCGCTGTCGCTCTTCCAGGGGATGATCCCGCGGGACACGCTGAACTTCCGCGGCGGGAACGTGGGGTCGATCGCGGGGACGCTGGCCGAGAGCGGAATCGATCTCGGCGACGGCGTACAGACCGCGCCGGACGGCGGCGAGTCGCTGTTCCTGTTCGACCCGGACGACCGGCCGGTGCTGTTCGACACGACACCGCCGGAGCGGTTGTACTGAATCCGGTGATACGGAGGCGGAACGGTTTTTACCGGATTCAGGCGAACCGCGAGTCGGCCGAGATCCGGTCCGCGCGATGTGCCGTATCATGAAAGAGCATGTCCCGGACCCCGCCAGCCCGGGGGAAAGCGACGTTCGACGGAAAGAGGGGGCGGAACGGGGGGCCTTCGAGCCCTCCGCGTGTCCGGGTCCATTCACGCCGCTCGCGGATCGACCGCCTGCGCGTGAGCATCCACGCGGAGGCCCTGATCTTCCGATCCGAGGCCCGCTGGCTCCTCGCCGCGGTCGCGTGGGTCACCGTGCTGGTCGCCGCGCTGTCCCGGCGCTGGGACGAGGACTCTCCCTATCACTTCGCCCTCGCGCTCCTCGCAACCGTCGCCTGGTTCGCGGCCTTCGATCGCCGCCCCCGCGTGCGCTCGGTCCTCTCGGCCCTCCTGCTGCTGGCGGCGGTCAGCACGTCGGCGCTCGAGGGCTCCCAGTACCTGGCCGGAGGGCTGGCCCTGCCGGGGCTGGGGCTGCTGACGATGACTTCGCTCAGGATGTGAGCACGAAGTCCTGTCCTCGACCCGGCGGGCCGCCTACGATCGGCGCCATGAATCGAAGGAGAGCGTCGCTGCTGGTCCTGGTCCTGCTCGCGTCCGTCGTCGGCGCCGCGGAGGAGGGCGCCTGGCTCCGCTGGACGCCGAAGGGCGGCGCCGGCCGTGTCGACTGGCTCCTCGTCACCTCGGCGGACCTCGTGCCGGCGTTCGCGCCGCTGGTCCGGCACCGCCGCGATCTCGGCCTCGCGGCGGAGGTCGTCACCATCGAGGAGATCGAACGCGACCGCCTCCTCGGCGGCGGGGACCTCCCCGAACGGCTCCGGAACTTCGTCCGCCTCCTCCATCAGGAGTGGGGTCTGAAGTTCCTCGTCCTCGGCGGAGACAGCAACGTCGTGCCGCCACGGATGGTGCCGCTGGGGCTCTCCGGGCCGAAGATCCACCACGGCCAGCTCTTCGCCGGGGAGTCCTACTTCGGGTGCCTGGACGGTGAGTGGAACGCGGACGCGGACGCGTCGTTCGGCGAGGCGGCCCCGGGCCAGGACGATCGCCCGGACCTCGCCCACGAGGTCCACGTGGGCCGAATCCCCGCGGAGACGACCCGGGAGGTCGAAGCATGGGTCGCGAAGCTCCTCCTCTACGAGCGGCCCCGGCACCTCGACTACCAGGACCGCGTCGCGTACCTCGGGGGGAAGGTCTTCGTCGAAGGCGACGCGGACCGGCACTACCGCGGCCTCCAGGAGAAGCTCTTCGGCCCGCGCGGCTTCGCGCCGTCGTACTTCACGATGGAGGGCGGCGTCGCGGAGGTGGCGAAGACACTCACCGGGGGCGTCGGCATCGTCTGCCATTACCACCACTCCTTCACCTACAACCTGTCGTTGCCGAAGGGCTCGATCGACACAGGGAACTACGAGAGCCTGGGGAATGCGGAGCGGCCCACCGTCTTCTTCTCGAACGGCTGCTACTCGAACCAGTTCACCAAGGAGGGCATCAGCGAGAAGCTCCTCCTCTCACCGGCCGGCGGCGCCGTGGCGTTCATCGGCAGCACGAACACCTGCTTCTCCTCCTCGCTCGGGCTCGAGACCCGATTCTGGAGGAACGTCTTCGGGAACGACGCCCCCCCGATCGGCGAGGCCCTCTCCCGCATGCGGGAGAAGACCGGCGCCATGGCCTCGCTCGGTTTCCTCCGCCTCTCGATGAACCTCCTCGGCGACCCGGCGATGCCGATCCACCTCGGGAAGCCCGCCCGGCCGGAGTTCTCCGTCGCGGCGAAAGCCGGCGCGGTCCGCGTGACCCTCGCCGCGCCCGCGAAAGGCGAGGTTCGCGTCGCCTGCGTCCAGGAGGGGGCGTTCGGGGCGTGGCGGGACCCGGTCGCGATCCCCGCCGGGAAGCGCGAGGTCGTGTTCCCGCCGGTCATCGGCAACGGATCGAAGCTCCGGGTGACCGTCGCCGGCGCGGGCGTCGTCCCGGTGACGAAGGAGATCGACGACCCGGTGAAGGTCCGCCTCGCCTCGCTCCGCGCCGGGGCCACCCACGTCGTCGCCGGGCTCACGGGAGGCGAAACACCGAGCGTCTCGATCCCGCTGCCGGAAGACCTCGCTCCCGGCCCCCTCGTCCTCGAGCGGGACTTGGACGGGGCGAAGCTCCGGGTCGTGATCCCCGTCCTCCCCGGAGCCGATGTCGGCTTCGTCCAGGACGGGAAGAAGGTCCTCTTCCCCGGCTTCGCGCGGATGGGGGCGCCGCGGCCCGACGGGATCCCGCTGCTCGCGGCCGGTTCGGCCGAGGTCGTCGAGATCACGGAGGGTCAGGGTCTGGGCGCCGCCCCGGACGTCGAGGTGGAACGGACGGAGTCGCGCATCCGCCTCGGCTGGGAAGGCGTTCCCGGCGCGCGCTGGCTCGTGCTGCGCCTCGGCGGAGAACAGCCGGAGGTGCTGACACCCGTGCCCCTCGTGAACCCGGTCTTCGAGCTGACCGGCCTCGCTCCGCTCTCCGAGCACCGGTTCGCGGTGGAGCGGTTGGGCGGCACCGGACGCCGGGAGATCACGGCGAGCACCACGTTCCCCTTCCAGAGCGGCTTCCCCCAGCAGATCGGCGCGAACGTGACGAGCGTCCAGCTTCTCGACCTCGACGGGCGCGGTCGGCCCGAGGTCCTCTTCGGCGACGACGCGAAGGGGCTGTGGGCCCTGCACGACGACGGACGGGAGGTCCGGCACGCCGGCGACAACTGGACCTTCGGCCTCTTCGCCGCGATCGAGAGCGGCGTCTTCGAGCCGGTCGTGGCGAACATCGTCGGCTCGCGGCGGCCGGAGATCCTCGCGACGAGCAAGCTGAACGACCGGAAACTCTACGCCTTCACCCGGGACGGCAAGCCGGTGAAGGGGTTCCCCGTCTCCTTCCGGTCGCGGCTCATGACTCCGCCCCTCGTCGGCGATTTCGACGGCAAGCGGGGCGTCGAGATCCTCGTCGTCGCCGGCTTCGGCAAGACCGTGGAACTCGTCCGGCCTGACGGATCGAAGGAGCCGTACGCCACGATCGGCCAGTACAACTACGGCTACCCCATCGCCGCCAACCTCGACCGCGACAAGCCGCTCGAACTCCTGTTGCTCGATGGCGCCGGCAAGGTGCACGCCCTCGATCAGGGCGGTGTGCCGATGAAGGGCTTCCCCATCGACCTCGGCGGCCCGGGCCGCGCGACGCCGATCCTCGCGGACCTCGACGGCGACCGGAAGCCGGAGATCGTCGCCGTCGGGAAGGGCACGACCCGCCTCGCGGTGATCGACCCCCGGAAGGGCAAGGTGCTGGTCGACCTCGTCGTCCCCGATGCCGGCAAGCCCTCGAACTACTCGCTCTTCTACCCGGGGGTGGCGAACCTCGGCGGGAAGAAGACGTTGTCGATCGTCCTCGGCACGCCGTCGAAGAAGCTCTTCGCCTTCGACCTGGTGGACCGGAAGGAGTTGCGGGTCCGCGAGGGATTCCCGATCGACCTCCCGGCGGAGGCCCGCGGCGTGGCGGCGGCCGACGTGACCGGCGACGGCCGCGACGAGCTGTTCCTCTCCCTTCACAACGGAGAGGTGTGGGGGCTCACGCCGGAGGGCGCGAAGCTCGCGGGGTTCCCGTTGGTGACGAAGGCGGACACCTACGGCGTTCCGCTCCTCGAGGACCTGGACGGCGACCGGGACCTGGAACTCTTCCTCGGCGCGGCGGACGGCATCCTGCGGGTCTGGGACCTGCCGTACCGCAAGCCGAAGAAGGCGCCGACCTGGCCCGGGTTGCTCGGCGGATCGGGGATGCCGGGGTCGCCCCCGAAGCGGTGACCCGACCGGGAATCAGGCGAAGAGCCAGTCCGCCGTGATCGAAAACCCCGGCACGATCTCGGACTCGGCCGTCTCGTCGCCGCGGTAGCGGGCGTCCCCCCGAAGGGTGACGATCTCGATCCATTTCGGCTCGGGATCGACGAACCAGACCTCGGCGACGCCGGCCTCCAGGTAGTGGTCGAGCTTCTGGCGTCGGTCCCGTCGCCGGGTCGAGGGCGAGAGCACTTCGATGACGAGACACGGGATGCCGACCTCGGGCACGTCCGCGGGGAGGGGCTCCGGCAGGACGAGGACATCCGGCTGGTAGACGTTGTGCCGGTCGATGAAGACGTCCATCGGGGCGAACACGACCCGGTCGTCGCCGACCAGCTCAATGAGGCGTCCGACCAGACGAACGCTGGCCCGTTGATGGCCGTAGGTCGGGGACGGGCTCTTCACGAGGTCCCCCTCGATGAGCTGGGCGGGGTATCCCTCCGGGAGGGCCATGTAGTCGTCGCGTGTGAACTTCGTCGTGGTCACCATCATGATTCTAGACGCACGAGATCCGCGGCGGTCTCGCAAATCTCTGTGTGCGCCTACTTCGCGACCCGGCCGTCCACCAGGCGGCTCCAGGCGAAGCGGCCCTCGTGGCGGGCGTACCAGCGCTCGATCCGGGAGCGGACCTCCGCCATGTTGCCGAGGTCGTAGCCGGTGTCGAGGAGAGGGAAGGTCTGGCGGAGGACCCAGAGGGCCAGGAGGCCGTGGCAACAGTTCGAGTCGATCCGGGAGATCCAGAGCCGCACCATCTCCGGGTCGGCGTGGAAGGTCAGTACCGCGCCATCGTCGATCTGCTCGAGGATCCACGTCCGGCCGTCCTCGATCGCACGCTGAATTCGGAGAAGCCCAGGTCGTCCTTGATTGCCCGGCATACTTCCGTACACTGGACCTGGTTGTACGGAATAACAACGTACAAGGAGCCAGGCCATGCCGTCGAAGACAGAACGTCTGGAAGTCCGGATCCGGCCGGAGCACAAGGAACTCATCGAGCGGGCCGCGGCCGCCTCGGGGCAGGTGGTCTCCCAGTTCGTGATCCCCATCCTCGTGAGGCGAGCCGAGAAAGTCCTGCGTCGCTCCGAGCAGACGTTTCTGGTGAGAGAGGACCGGGAGGCCTTCCTCCGAATCACCGAGAGCGACGACGGACCGACACCCGCACTCACCCGGGCCCGGGAACGCTACGACGCCGAGGTTCGCGAGGAATGACGTGGTCGATCGGGCGCATCTCGAAGCGCCACGACCGGGTGAGCTTCGATTGCGGGGACGCGTCTCTGAACGAGTACCTCTCGAAGTACGCCCGCCAGAACGACGAGAAGGGGATTACGCGCACCTGGGTGGCCGTGCGACCGGGCGAGACACGGGTCATGGGCTATGTCTCCCTTCGGACCGGCCACGTGGAGTTCACCGACCTGCCCATGGACGAGAGGCGGAAGCTCCCCCGGTATCCCGTTCCGGTGGTCCACATCGCACGGCTGGCGGTCGATCGGGACGCGCAGGGCCAGGGGCTGGGCGGCTGCCTGCTCGTCAGGGCCCTGCGAATCGCCCGGGCGGTCTCGGAGGAGATCGGGGTGCGGGCCGTCGAGGTGATCGCGACGACCCGCGCAGCGCGGGAGTTCTACCGCAGGTTCGGCTTCCAGGGCCTGCCCCGGGACGAACTCCACCTGTACCTGGGGATGAAGGTGGTGAAGTCCGGGTAAGCCTACGGCAGCCGCGCCACCGCCTGCTCCACGTTCGCGTCGTCCGTGCAGAACGCCAGGCGGAAGTAGCCCGGCCGGTTGGCCGCCGGAC
>JBDLIY010000172.1:0-7945 GCA_039714635.1 Planctomycetota bacterium | reverse complement strand
GGTCGTCGGGATCGCGATCGACGTCGGGGGCCGCACCTCGCACACGGCGATCGTGGCCCGGAGCCTCGGCATCCCGGCCGTGGTGGGTCTGAAGGAAGTGTCCAGTCTCGTTCGCGCGGGCGAGCCCATCGTGGTGGACGGCAACCGCGGCCGCGTCGTCGTCAAGCCGGACGCGGACACGGAGAAGGCCTACGCCCGGACGAAGCGGGAGTACGACTCGTACCGCCGCAGCCTCGAGCGGAGCACGCACCTGCCGGCGGAGACCCTCGACGGCCACCGGATCCGCCTCTTCGGGAACATCGAGCGTCCGGCCGACGCCCGGGCGGTGGCGAAGAACGGCGGCGACGGCGTGGGGCTCTTCCGCACGGAGTTCCTCTTCACGGACCCGCGGCGCCCGCCGACGGAGGACGAGCACTACAGCGCCTACCGCGAGACGGCGGAGAACCTGGACGGCCAGCCGCTCGTCATCCGGACGCTGGACGTCGGCGGTGACAAGATCCTCGCGGACCCGGCGCTGGAGATGGAGCGGAACCCGTTCATGGGCCTCCGGTCCCTGCGCTACTGCCTCGTCCGGCCGGAGATCTTCGTTCCCCAGCTGAAGGCGATCCTCCGGGCCGCCGACCACGGCGACGTGCGGATCATGTTCCCTATGGTCAGCACGGTGGAAGAGATCCGGCGCGCCAAGGACATGCTCGAGGAGGCCCGCTCGGAGCTGCGGCGCGAGCGGCGCTCCTTCCGCGCCGACGTGCCGGTGGGGGTGATGGTGGAGACGCCGTCCGCCGCGCTCTCCGCCGACCTGCTCGCGCGCGAAGTGCAGTTCTTCTCGGTGGGGACGAACGACCTCATCCAGTACGCCCTCGCGGTGGACCGCGGCAACGAGCGCGTCGCGAACCTCTACCAGCCGGCGCACCCGGCGATCCTGCGGCTGCTCTCGGACATCATCCGCACCGGCGTCGAGCACGACATCGACGTCGCGGTCTGCGGCGAGATCTGCGGCGAGCCCATCTACACGATGATGCTGCTCGGAATGGGCCTGCGCGAGCTGAGCCTGGCCCCGTCGATGATCCCGGAGATCAAGAAGGTCATCCGTTCCATCACGATGGAGCGCGCCGCGGAGGTCGCCCGCACGGCGATCTCTATGGTGGAGGCGGCCCAGACGGAGAAGTTCCTGCACGCATCGCTGCGCCAGGTCCTCCCGATGATCTTCTAGGGTCAGACCCTGCGCACCGTCCGCACAGGCGGATCGCGGTGGCGTGTCTACCTCACACGGAGTCAGGGCAATCCCAGCGTAGACGTCTCCTCCATACGGAGTCAGGGCAAACCGCGCACCTTCGGGTCACCCGACTCCCGAAGGCGGCCGTCAGGTGGTGGTATTTGCCCTGACACCCGTGGGGTGTACCGGTCGCAGGCGGCGGTGCTTCTGCATGTCTACGTTGGATTTGCCCTGACTCCCGTGGGGCGTACCGGTCGCGGGTGGCGGTGCTTCTGCCTGTCTACGTTGGATTTGCCCTGACTCCCGTGGGGCGTACCGGTCGCGGGTGGCGGCGCTTCTGCATGTCTACGTTGGATTTGCCCGGACTCCCCCTGGTCGTCGATGGGACGGTTGCACCCGTCAAGCTCTTTTCCTCTCGTTCTGAGAATTCCGTTAAGTGCCCCCGACCCGATTCCGAAAAGGAACTCGGCAGTGGCTCAGACATCACTCAGCCAAGGTCAGAGGGGTTACCCATGCTGAAGAAGGTAAAGAGCCTGATCGGACTCGACATCGGCTCGAACTGCGTGAAGGCGGTCGAACTCACGCAGGTCGGCGGTGATCTCGTGATCACCGGCTTCGGCCAGTCCGAGATCCTTTCGGAAGGTTCGGCGGCGGACGCGATCCTCGACGTTCTGCATTCCAACACTTTCCGCACGCGGCGCGTCGTGACGGCCGTGTCCGGGAAGTCGGTGATCGTCCGGTATCTGACGATGATCACGATGTCCGACGACGACCTGCAGAACGCGATCAAGTTCGAGGCCGACAAGTACATTCCCTTCGACGTGGAGGAAGTGGTCCTCGACTGTCAGCGGCTCGAGGAGGACGCGGCGGAACTCGCCGCCGGCACTCTCAACGAAAACGAGATGCGGGTCCTGCTCGTCGCGGTGAAGCGCACCCTGGTCGACGACCACGTCGCGCTGATCCAGGGCATCGGGCTGTCGCCGGAGATCATCGACGTCGACTCCTTCGCCCTCGGCAACGCGTTCGACATGCGCAGCATGCTGTCGCCGAGCGTCGAGCACGACGAGAGCGCCACCGCGCTGATCGACATCGGGGCGAACAAGACGAACATCAACATCCTCCGCGGGAACACGTCCTACTTCACGCGCGAGATCTACCTGGGTGGGGATGACTTCACCACGGCGATCTCGAAGCGGCTCGGCGTCGAGGCGCACCAGGCCGAGCTCCTGAAGCGGGACCCGGGGGAGAACTACGAGCAGCTCCGCCAGGCGGTCACGCCGGCCATCGACGACCTCGGCAACGAGATCCACCTCTCCTTCGACTACTTCGAGAACCAGTTCGATCAGGAAGTGGACGAGGTCTACCTGAGCGGTGGCGGCTCGCGCCTTCCGCTCCTGGAAGAGTCGTTCGAGAAGATCTTCGAGAAGCGGACCCGCACCTGGGACCCGACCGAAAACCTGAAGATCAACTCGGACACCGTGGACGTGGGCAAGCTCAAGGCCAACGCGGCGCAGCTCGCCGTGGCTCTGGGCCTGGCCAGTCGGATCAGAAAGGACTGAGGCGATGATCAAGGTCAACCTGCTCCCGGCCGAGTACCGGAAGGTGGAGCGGACTCCGATCCTGCGCTTCGTCACCATCGTGTGCGGCGTGGTGCTGTCCGCTTCGGCGATCTGCGCCTTCCTCTACGTCCACTTCGGTCACCTCGTGGAGGTCGTCTCCGACCGCCAGAAGCTCGAGGAGACCCTCCACACCAAGAAGGTGACAGCGGACGAGTCGAGGGCGCTGGCGCAGGAAGCTCAGGAGTACAAGAAGCGCCGCGAGACCATCGAGAAGATCGGTCAGAGCCGCCTGCTCTGGTCCCGGAAGGTCGATGAGATCAGCGACATCATCCACAACAAGGGTGACATCGAGCGGCACCTCGTCTGGCTGACGACCATGCGCACGCTGGCGCCGCTGGTCGCCCGCAAGGGCATGGAAGGACCCTCGTCGCCCGGCGGCCTCTACATCAAGGGCTACTCCGGCGGCTCCGAGATCCACCGGCTCTCGGACTTCCACCTCGACACCAAGAACAGCGAGTTCTTCGAGGACTTCAGCACCATCGACAACCCGGAAGGGGAACTCGTGGAGTTCAGTGACGACCTCATCCCGAGGTCGGCCTGGACCTTTGACTACAACCTGAGGCTCAAGCCTTACGACTGGCGGGAGAGCGCCCGTTAGCGGGGATCAGGAAACTGCAGTGCCCGGGAGGTGGGGCGTGGGACGTTTCACGGAAAAGCAGCTGACGATCATGACCATCGTGGTCGCCGTCGTCATCGCGGGCCTGTTCGCGTACCTCATTTATGAGGACCTCCGGAAGATCGAGGAGGAGAAAGCGAACATCGAGACTCTGACGGATCAGATCCGCGTGGCGGACGCCGAGATCGCGAAGAAGAAGGCTCGGGAGACGGACGTGATCGTCTACCGCGAGGTCGTCGAGCGTGACTCGAAGATCCTCCCTGACCAGTCGGAGATCAACGACTTCATCAACGTCATCGGGGACTTCGAGAAGTACTCCGGCGTCGTGGTGACCCAGGTCCAGGGGTTGAAGGAGCGCGCCACGGCCCGCCGCGGCGCCAAGGAGAAGAAGAGCGCGGAAGCCATCCTCAAGATCCCGCTGAAGCTCAAGCTTCGGGGGACGATGGACCAGTACCTGAAGTTCATCAACCTCTTCGAGAACCACGAGCGCTTCGTGCGGATCTCGGGCTTCCAGATCAGTGCCAGCCGCCTCGGTAGCGGGAACGGCAGCCCGCAGCACGACATCGGCCTCGAGCTGGAGACCTACCAGTACGACCCCAAGGGGGGCGAGGTGAAGCGGGTCGCGATCCCGAACTACGAGCGCCGCAAGCAGGAGATCGCGATCCAGAAGCGGATCCGCGCCGAGAAGCCGGCCCACATCGAGAAGTACCAGATGAAGCCGCGCATCAGCCGGCGCGACCCGTTCGTGGACCCGCGCGAAGCCGAAAGCGATCCCGACGACGTGAACGGCGAGCCGGAGAACGACGCCGCCGCCCAGCGTGCCATCCTCGACGAACTCATCCTCGAAATCGGCATGCTGGCTGACGACGTCCGCATGGAGAAGAAGCTCAAGGAGGCGCACGACTACATGCGCCTGGCCGCGGTGGCTCGCGCCATCGACCAGCGCATGAGCATGCTGGACTTCCGCGTCGCGGAGGTGATCGCCAATCGCGAGATCACCATCCCCGAGCTGAAGGAGGAGTTCAACGAGAAGGTCGTTTCGCGCTACGAGGCCATCAAGGAAGAGCGGAAGGCCTCCGCCGAGCGCGAGGAAGTTCTCGTCGAGCGCAAACAGGTCTGGGAGACGCTCCAGAAGATGAAGACCCGCTTCGGCAAGGGTCAGTACCAGGAAGCGCTCCAGATCTACCAGGGCTTCGACCGGCTCACGCAGGGGCGGCACTTCAGCCCCGACGCCGAGCCGCTCAAGGAGCAGATGGACACCCTGGCCCAGCAGGCTCAGGTCATCGTCAAGTTCGAGTCGGAGCCCATGAAGATCGGGGGCGTCATCATCGACCCGAAGCGTGCGTCCTTCGCGATCATCAACGACCAGGTCCTCTCCGAGGGTGACTTCGTGGATGAGGAGGGGCGGATCAAGATCGTCTCGATCAAGCAGGACGAGATCGTCTTCGAGTACCAGGGAGTAACGATCCCCAAGCGACTGAACCGGGGGAAGTGAGGCTGGTGCGGAGGGTCCCTCGCAGGAGAGGCCCTCTGCAGCCATTTGGAATCGCGCGGGCACGGGAGGGTTTCCCGGCCACCGCAATGGGGCGTATGTAGGAGGTGAAGTTCAATGAAGTTGAGAACGGGAGCATCGGCTTACCGGGCGGTGGGAGCGACGTGCCTCATGCTCCTTCTCGTGTTCGCGCTCGTGATGCCGGCCAACGCTCAGACGGCGCCGAAGAAGGAGCGCCTGGTCGCCGACGAAAAGGGTGAGATCACCCTGGACGTCAAGGACCGGCCCCTGAAGGACGTCGTCGATCACATTCGCGACAAGACGGATGTGAACATCATCGTGTCCGAGGACGCGGCTCCGGAGAAGGTCACCATCAACGTGACCAACCTCCACTGGCTCCGCGTGCTCGAGCTCGTCGCCGAGAAGGCCGAGTGCATCCTCGTCGACGTCGACGCCAACCTGATCAAGGTGGAGAAGCCGCCCCAGGTTTCGTTCGACTTCCAGGACGCGGATGTCCGCAAGGTGATCAGCGTGATCGCCGCCTACTCCGGCGCGAACATCGTCGTCGGTCAGGAAGTCCAGGGAACGGTCACGGTGCGGCTCACGCACGTGCCGTGGCGGAGCGCCCTCGACACCGTCGTGAAGACGCTCGGTTTCGTCGTGGTCGAGGATGAGCGGAACATCCTCCGCGTCACCGACCCGGCCCGGCTGCAGGAGCAGCTGGAGACCCGCGTCTACACGCTCATGTACGTCCGCCCGCCGGACCCCTACATGGCGACCATCAACACGGACGTTCACGAGGACAACGCCCGGGCTCCGGACGACGACCCCGAGAAGGAGTTCGCGCTCCTCCGCGCGTTCCGCGCCGCGGTCGCCCCGGAAGGCACCCTCGAGTACGTGGAGAGCAGCAACTCGATCGTCGTGACGGGTACGACGCCGAAGCTGCAGAACCTGGAGAGCCTGATCCGCCAGGTCGACATCGAGCCGGTCATGATCGGCGTGGACATGCAGATCGTCACGACGACGAACACCGACTTCCTCGACGTCGGCACCGATCCGGGCGCTGACGGCCTTTCGGTCGCCTTCAACCTGGGCGCGATGCAGCACCGCCTTCCCTTCACGCTCGGCAAGGGCGGCTGGGAGGACGGGATCTCCGTCGAAGCACTCGCACGGCCGAACGACCGCTACGCGGGCACGGGCCCGACCCCGGTCGCGAACGGCGACGGGTTCACCTTCGGCGTGCTGGACTTCACCGGCGTGGACTTCACGATGCGCCTCCTGAAGCGGGACGTGTCGAGCCGCCTGGTGCAGGCGCCGCGGATCCTTACCCTGGACAACCAGACCGCGACGATCTTCGTCGGTGAGACGATCCGTTACGCGCAGACGGACTCGGCGACCAACCAGCAGGGCGGTCTCGAGTACTCGATCCGCGAGGCGGAGAACTCTCCGGTCCAGACCGGTTTCCAGATGTTGATCACCCCGCACGTGGTGCCGGGCACCAAGAAGATCAAGCTCACCCTGATCCCGCAGCAGAAGACGCTGACCGGGACCTCGGCCGAGCAGCCCGGGTTCAACATCTTCCGGAGCGGAACCGGCGCCGAGGCCGTTTCCATCGCGCTGCCGCAGACCCGCGCCAACACGCTCGTGACCCACATGATGCTGGACTCGGGCGAGACCGCGGTCATCGGCGGACTGCTGACCGATGTCGAGTCGCACACCACCAACAAGGTGCCGCTGCTCGGTGACATCCCGGTCATCAACTTCTTCTTCCGCAACGACCAGATTTCGAAGACCAAGCAGAACCTGATCCTTCTCGTCACGCCGCACATCCTGAAGGGTGCCGCGGCCCGCCGCGAGGCGCTGAACGACGAGATGGTCAAGCAGGCCGAGCGCATCCGCGACGAGTACGAGGAAATCGCGGGTGGCGAGCTCGAGGACTTCGAGACCGGTCTCGAGCGGGACATTCCCGAGGACGAGGGACCCGACGACGAGTTCCAGCCCGAGGAGATGCCCGAAGAGATGCCCGAAGAGGAGTAACCCGAAGGGCAGTGTTCAGGAGTGAACGAGACCGGCCGCCGAGAGGCGGCCGGTTCTCTTTTTCTGTTCCGGCTGTGGAGAGCGCCCGCTAGCCTTCCGGGTCTGTACTGACCATTCGGAAGGAGAGCCGACATGACCCGTTCGTCCCAGGAACTCATCGACCTCGAAGCCCGCTACGGCGCCCACAACTACCACCCGCTCCCGATCGTGATCGCTGCGGGAGACGGCGCCTGGGTCACCGATCCCGAGGGCAATCGCTACCTCGACTGCCTCGCGTCCTACTCGGCCCTGAACCAGGGCTACAACCACCCGCGGATCATGGACGCGGTGAGGGACCAGCTCGAGACCGGTGTCACGCTCACCTCCCGCGCCTTCTACAACACGAGGCTGGGCGAGTTCCTGGAGAAGATCTGCAAGCTCGCCGGCTTCGACCGCGCGCTCCCGATGAACACGGGCGCCGAGGCGGTCGAGACCGCGATCAAGATGGCCCGCAAGCATGCCTACAAGGTGCGCGGCGTCCCGGAGAACGAGGCCGAGATCCTCGTCTTCACGGGCAACTTCCACGGTCGCACGACGACGATCGTCGGTTTCTCGGACGAGGCCGCCTACCAGGACGGCTTCGGCCCGTTCACCCCCGGGTTCAAGATCCTGCCCTACGGCGACATCGAGGCCCTGCGGTCGGCGATGAACGAGAAAACCGCCGCCGTCCTGATCGAGCCGATCCAGGGCGAGGGCGGCATCATCATCCCGCCGGAGGGTTACCTCGAAGAGGCCGCCGCGCTCTGCCGCGAGACCGGCGCGCTCCTCATGGCGGACGAGATCCAGACCGGCCTGGCAAGGACCGGGAAGCTCTTCGCGTGCGACCACGAGGGCGTGAAGCCGGACGTGATCCTGCTCGCGAAGGCGATCTCCGGTGGCGTCCTGCCGGTCTCCGTCGTGCTGGCAAACGAAGAGGTCATGAACGTCTT
>JBDLIY010000171.1:0-7948 GCA_039714635.1 Planctomycetota bacterium | reverse complement strand
AGCCGTCGGCCTCGGCCACGCGGGAGAGGTCCACGAGAGAAGCCGTGGCGAGGAGGATCCGACACTTCTTCCGGTCCTGCGTCCTCCGGATCGACACCGCCGCCTCGACACCGTCCATCCGCGGCATCTGGAAGTCCATCAGGATCAGGTCCGGCCGCTCGAGCAGGGCCGTGTCCACCGCCTCGACCCCGTCGTGGGCCAGCAGGACGTCGTACCCGGCCCCGATCAGGACGGCGGAGACGGCGTCCGCGATGTCCCGCTCGTCGTCCACGACGAGGATCTTCCTCGCGGCGACGCCCGCGCCCTTCTTCGGCGCCGCCCCCTCCGACCGCTCCAGCAGGACCTTGAGGGTCGCCCAGGTCGGCAGCTTCTCCTCGTTCCACCGACGCTCGATCTCGTCCTTGATCTCGCGGTTCTTCGCCTTGAGCGCCTGCCAGGCCTCGTAGTCCGGAAAGTCCGGTTTGAGCTCCAGCTCGTCGTGCGTGTCGACGGCGATGAGGTACTCCCCCTCGACGAGGCTCTCCTCCACCACGAGCTTCATGTGGGGATAGAGCTCGTTGCCGAGGCGCCTCACCCAGCGGTGCGTGACCTTCCCGCCCTCCTCCTTGCCCTCGTCGGAGAAGTCGACGAGGAGATCCCGGCCCGTCGCGTCCCCGGGCAGCTCGGGGCGCTTCTCCTCCTCCCGCCCGGGCCAGGCGATCTCGAGGTAGAGGTCCATCGCCCGGCCGAGCAGATCGGAGGTCAGCTCTTCGAGCTTCATGTCCCCAACGATCCCCCCATCGATTCATGGAACTCGCGGACGGAGGAGACGCCGGCTTCGGCCAGCAGGCCCGGGAGCTCCTCGACGACGCGCGCCGCCGCCGTCGGGGAGACGAAGCTCGCGGTCCCGACCTGGATCGCGGTGGCCCCCGCCGCCAGGAACTCCATCGCGTGCTCCGCCGTGCCGATCCCGCCGATCCCCACGACCGGAATGGAGACGGCCTGCGCCGTCCGCCAGACGCACAGCAGCGCCATCGGCCGGATCGCGGGCCCGGAGAGGCCGGCCACCTTGTTGGCGAAGACGAAGGACCGCTTCCGCCAGTCCACCGCGGTGCCGAGATAGGTGTTCACGAGGCTGACCGCGTGGGCGCCGGCGTCCTCGGCGGCGCGGGCGATCACGGTGATGTCGGCGACGTTCGGCGTGAGCTTGGCGATGATCGGCAGGTTCGTCCGCTCGAGCACCCCGGTCAGCACGCGCGACGTGATCGCCGGATCCTGCGCCGGGCAGGCGCCCCCCTGCTCCACGTTGGGGCAGGAGATGTTCACCTCGACGGCGTCGACCCCACAGAGGTCGTCGAGCTTCTCCGCCAGCTCGTAGTACTGCGCCTCCGTCTCGCCGGCCACGTTGATGACGACCTTCGTCCCGGATTTGCGCAGCTCCGGCAGGACCTCCTCGACCCAGCCCGGGAAGCCGGGGTTCATCAGGCCGATGGAGTTGAGGAGCCCGCCCGGCGTCTCGTGCGTGCGCGGCGGCGGGTTGCCCTTCCGGGGGTGCGGCGTGATCGTCTTTCCCACGATCGCGCCCAGGACGGAGAGGTCGAAGAAGGGCGCGAACTCCTGTCCCGAGCCGCCGAAGGTCCCCGAAGCGGTCATCACCGGGTTCGCCAGTTCCAGCCGGCCGATGTTGACGCGGAGGTCGACCTCGCTCATGTCACATCTCTCTCGAACTGTCCTCGGAACCGTGTGCGGCGGTCTTTTTGGCCAGGAACAGAGAGTGAACCACGAGCATGACGACTCCGACAACGATCCCCGAGTCCGCGATGTTGAAAGTCGGCCAGTGGTGGAGCCACGACGGCCAGGGGAGGCGGGGCCAGACGTCGATGAAGTCGCGCACCTCGCCGAAGATCACGCGGTCGTAGAGGTTGCCGACCGCCCCGCCCAGGATCAGCGCCAGCGAGACGAGCGTCCATCGGTCGTGCCCCTTCGGGAGGAGCAGGTAGAGGGCGATCCCGACCGACGCCACGGCGGTGAAGATCGAGAGGAAGACGGGGCCGAGGAAGCTGCCGATCCCCCCGGTGACGCCGGGGTTCATGACGCGGGCGAGGCCGAACCACTCGCCGAAGATCCAGGAGACCTGGCCCGACCGGATCCCCGCGGAATCGAACCACGCGAAGATGCAGTGCTTGGAGGCGAGATCCGCTACGAGGACCGCGACGGCCAGACAGACGGCGGGCAGGCGTCTCTTCATGCCGGACGCGGACAGGAACCGATCAGCTTCCGCCCTGCTCCTCTTCCATCTGGGCCTCGATACTGAGGCGGGCGTAGGGAATGGCCCGGAGACGGGCGCGCTTGATCTTCTTCCCGGTCTTCTCGCAGATCCCGTACGTGCCCTTCTTCATGCGATCGAGGGCCGCCGCGATCTCCTTGAGGGCTTCGCTCTGGTTCTCGAGAAGGCTGATGGACTGGTCCTGGTTGTAGCTGTCCGAGCCGTGATCCGCCATGTGATCCACGGAGACGTCGTCGCCGCGTGACTTGAGGGCCTCGTTCTCCAGCTGGCTGACATCGCCGACCAGCGCGGCGCGCATGTCGAGCAACGCCTTCCGGAGCTTGTCCAACTCCGCCTTCGGCAGGCCCGCGTTCTTTTTCGGTGGCGTCATGGTTCACCGGTCCGCATCGAAACCGACCCACAGGGTCCAGAAAAGCGTGCGGTATTATAGGGACGGTCCCGGGGGGGGGTCAACGATCTTGAGGAACCTCCGCCCCGCCGCCGAGAACATCCCGTGAATGATCATATCTTCCTTTTTATCACATACTTGCAGTCGGAAGCCGGCGTAGCCCGGAACACGATTCTCGCCTACCGGGACGACCTTTCGAGATTCGGGGCGCGGATGGAGGACCGGGGCGTCGCCGACGCGGGGGCGCTTTCGGCGGACGACGTGCTGGCCTTCCTGATGGCCGAGCGGGACCGCGGCCGGAGCCCCGCCTCGGTGGCCCGGGCGCTCGTGACCGTCCGCGTCCTGCTGAAATTCCTCGCCGGCGAGGGCGAGATCGACGGGCGGATTCTGGAGCGCCTCGAGTCGCCGCAGGTCTGGGAGAGGATCCCGGAGGTCCTGTCTCCGGACGAGGTGACGGCGCTGCTCGCCTCCGCCGACGTCTCGACGCCCCTCGGGATCCGGAACCGCGCGCTCTTCGAGATGCTCTACGCCACGGGGGCCCGGGCGACGGAGACCGTCACGATGACGACGGACCGCCTGGACCTGGACCTGCGGTACGTCCGCGTCGTGGGCAAGGGGAACAAGGAGCGGATCGTCCCCGTCGGCCGGGCGGCGGCGAAGGCGGTGCGCGTCTGGCTGCGGGACGCCCGGGAGAAGCTGCTGAAGGGGAAGGTCTCGCCGCTCGTCTTCGTGACACGGCTCGGCGCCCCGCTCCGCCGCGAGGATCTCTGGACCATCGTGACGAAACACGCCGCGAAGGCGAAGATCCGGAAGAAGGTCTCCCCCCACACGCTGCGCCACTCCTTCGCCACCCACCTGATGGCCGGCGGCGCCGACGTCCGCCACGTCCAGGAGATGCTGGGCCACGCGTCCGTGAAGACGACGCAGATCTACACCCACGTGGAAACGGACCGTCTGCGGAAGATCCACGAGGAGTTCCATCCCCGTGCGTGAACGCGGACCACCCGCAGTGACTCCTTTCAAAACGGGGCGAAACCCGCGAATATAGGACCCCGACAGGAGGGAATCGCATGGGTCTCACGGCGGAGGACTACCGAATGAACACGGCCGACCTCGACTGGGGCAGCCTGCCCTTCGGCTACATGAAGACGGACTACAACATCCGCTACACGTGGCGCGACGGAGAGTGGGACGAAGGAACGCTGACCTCGGACGAAACGATTCCCCTCCACATCGCCGCGACCTGCCTCCACTACGGGCAGGAGGCCTTCGAGGGCCTGAAGGCGTTCCGGCAGCGGAACGGCGACGTCGTCGTCTTCCGGGTCGAGGAGAACGCGGCGCGGATGGCGAACTCCGCGCTAAAGACCTTCATGCAGGCCCCGCCGGCGGATCTCTTCATCGAGGCCGTGTACAAGGTCGTCGACGCGAACCGCCGCTTCGTCCCGCCTCCGGGCACCGGCGCCGCGCTCTACGTCCGCCCCCTGCTGCTCGGCACGGGCCCCCAGGTCGGCGTCAAGCCGGCCGACGAGTACACCTTCATGGTGTTCGTCACGCCGGTGGGCCCCTACTTCCCCACGGGTTTCAGGCCGGTCCACCTCATCGTCGAGGAGGAGTACGACCGCGCCGCCCCGAACGGCGTCGGCGACGTCAAGGTCGGCGGGAACTACGCGGCCGGCCTCCGCGCCAGCCTCCGCGCGAAGGAGCGGGGCTTCACCGAAGTCCTCTACCTCGACGCGAAGGAGAAGCAGTACATCGACGAGTCGGGCCCGGCGAACTTCTTCGGCGTCACGAAGGACGGAACCTACGTCACGCCCCACAGCGAGTCGATCCTGCCGTCCATCACGAACAAGTCCCTCGTCACGATCGCCGGCGAGCTCGGGATGAACCCGGAGCGTCGCCCGGTCCACGTCGAGGAGATCTTCGACTTCGTGGACGCCGGCTGCTGCGGCACGGCCGCGATCATCACGCCGGTGGGCTCGATCACCTGGCGCGACCGCAAGGCGGTCTACGTGGAGGGCGACGTCGCGGGCGAGCACTGCACGAAACTCTACGACCGCCTCGTGGGCGTCCAGCTCGGCGACGTGGAGGACCGGCACGACTGGATCCGGAAGGTGCCGGCTTTCTAGGGCGATCCCCGGTTCAGGGCTCCTGCCGATAGGCCTGCAGGTCCACGCCTCCGTGGGAGATGACGAGCCACCTTCCGGGCGGGGCGAACCGTTCGAACTGCCCGACGAGCATCTCGACCTCCGCCGGCCAGGGGTAGGCGTAGACCAGGTCGAAGTCCCAGGGGGCGAAGCCCAGGGTCGCGACCAGCGCCTCCGGGTCCGGGTCGTCGCGGTGGATGCCGGGCGCGTAGTAGCTCCCCTCGACGATCCTCGCCTCGATGTCGTGCGCCTCGATCAGCGCGCGGGACTCCCGGACCAGCCGCGGCTCGATCTCGATCCCCGTGGCCTCCCAGCCGATCAGCGACGCGATGCCGGTGACGGTCCCGTAGCCGCTCCCCCACTCGCAGAAGCTGCTCCCGCCGACCTCGCCGTGAAGGCGCGAGAGGACGTCGTGGGCGACGAGCGCGTTGCTGGCGACGAACGCGGGGACACGCTCATCGCCGAACTCGAACGCCTCGATGCGGGGCGCAGCGGCCTCGACGAGGGCGGCGGCCCGCGCCGGGAGCGGCGGCGTCTCCGGCAGGAAGGGAATCCGGACGAGGGTCATGGGTGGTCCGTGAGCTACATCACGTTCCCCGCGCCCGGCGTGTAGGAGGAGCCGATCACGGTGTCCGCCTGGATCGTCTGGCAGCGGATCATGCCCGAGAAGGTCGACATCGCGGAGTTGACCGTCTGCACTCCCGTGGAGGTGTCCATCGAGGCCGAGTTCAGCTGGAGGCGGCCGCTGGAATCGATCCGGACGGTGGCCAGCGCGGTGACGGTGCAGGAGTTCCCCGCCCGGATAGCGAGGTCGTTGTCCGCCTCGATCCGGATCGACTCCGACTGGAGGATGAGCTCCCCATCCTCGACCCGGATCGTATCGCGGAGCGTCTCGATGGTCTCCAGCAGTTCCTCGGCCTGCCGCTCGAGGGCGGAGATCCGCTCCTCCTGGTGGTCCGACATCATCTCGGCGGCGTAGTTGTTCACGGGCATGGCCACGTTCTCCTGAGAATCGATTGCAGGAGTATTCTGCCCCGAAATCCGCCCGGGGAGAAGAGACGGCTCAGCGCCCGAGTGCTTTCCGGACGCGGGCGAGGGCCTCGCGGTACGTCGCCAGGTCGACGTCGACCCAGCCCTCGTCGCGGACTCTGTGGACCGCCGCCAGCTCCGTCTGCCGCTTCGTGACCGCGGCGGCCAGCCGCTCCTCCGCCCGTTCCAGGTTCCCGGTCTTCTCGGCCGCGAGGCCGGCGAACGCCAGGTCGTCGGCCGTCACGCCCCGGCTCCCCGCTACAACGGCCTCCAGCCACTCGGCGGCCGGCTCCCACTTCCCGGCGTCGAAGAGATGCCGGCCGAGGAGGCGGGCGGCTTCCGTCGTCGCCCGGCTCTTCGCCGACTTCTCGCGCAGTGCCTCGGCCTCCTTCGTCGCGTCGGCGACACGGTCGAGGGCCAGGAAGGCCCGCATTCGCTCGACCTTCACGGCGGAGACGAAGGGACGCCCCTCGTCCGTCTTCCCGTGGGTCGTCTCGAAGTCCGCGAGGACGGCGAGCACTTCCTTCCAGGCCTCCCGTCGACGGTGACAGCGGGCGGAGAAGCAGACGGCGATGGCCCGGGCTCCGCGCCGACTCGCCCGGCGCTGCGGGTCCGTGGTCTTCCGCTCCCGGCCTTCGTCGAGGACCCGCCGGAAGACGACGAGCGCCTCGTCCGTCCGCCCGAGCTTGTAGAGCGTCTCTCCGATGCGCGCCAGCGCCTTCTCGTGGAGCGTGGAGGCCGGCTTGACCTTCCGGAAGGTGACGATCGCGAGCTCCCACAGGCGCCGGGCGTCCTCCGCCTGTCCCGCGGCGGAAAGGGCGTCCCCGGAGGCGGCCCGGTCCGCGCCGGCGTAGTAGTTCAGGTCGATCGCGCGCGGGTGATCCGGGAAGTCCCGGGCGAAGGCCTCCCGCGCCTCCTTCTTCCGCTTCTCGTTCTCCTGGTTCCGCTGTGCGGCGAAGAGCGCCGTCGCCGCGCGATAGCGGTAGTACGCCGCGTCGGCGGCGATCTCCGGCGCAATCTTCGTGTACTTCAGGACGGCTGCGTCGTACGCCCGGTACGACTCGTGATACTTCTGCTGCCGGTAGCGACACTCCCCGATCCGCATCTGCGCGCGGGGCGCGTGCTTCGCGACCTCCTCCTCGGTCCGGCAGGACGTCACGATCTTCTCGTACATCGTGACGGCCTCGTCCCACCGCCGCGTTCTCCACAGGTGGTCCGCCGCCTTCCAGGCGTCCTCGAACGTGAACGTCACGGGCGGCTCGGGGGCCGGCTCCGGCTTCTTCTTCTCCTCCACCGGGGCCTGAACGTGCTCCGTCGGGGGGCCGCCACGCTCCGGCCGCTCCAGGGTCGTGACGATCACGGCGCCTGCGACGAGCGCCGCGGCCGCGACCGCCCACCGGCTCCAGGTGCGCTCGCGCTCCCGCGGGACCTCGGCCAGCATCGCTTCGATCTCCTCCGCCGTGGGCGGCTCGCACACCAGGTGCGCCGTGCCGTCCCGGAGGAGTTCG
This sequence comes from Planctomycetota bacterium, assembly GCA_039714635.1. Taxonomy (GTDB): domain Bacteria; phylum Planctomycetota; class JAJSAM01; order JAJSAM01; family JAJSAM01; genus JBDLIY01. The sequence goes on along the minus strand of JBDLIY010000171.1, from coordinate 613 downwards.
ATCGTCTCCCGGTCCTCAGTGCAGTTCATGGGTGACTCCTTCCCGCTGCGCCGCCGCGCGGAACCGGGCGAGGGCGTCGGCCAGCCGCCGGCGGAGCGTCGTGACGGGCATGTCTTCGAGCGCCGCGACCCGGGCGAGGGGCAACTCCTCGGTGTAGACGAGGAGGAGCAGGCTCCGGTCGAGCGACGGCAGGCGGGCGAGCGCCCGGTCCACACGTCGGGCCCGCTCGCGATCCTCGAGCGCCAGCGCCGGGTCGTCCCCCACTGGCTCGGGTCGCAGGACCGGCGCGCGACGGCGCGGGCGGCCGAGGGCCACGGTCCGCGCCACCGTGCGAAGCCACGGGAGGAACCGCCCGGCCTCGCGGAGTTGGGCGATCTTCGTCCAGGCCCTCAGGAACGCCTGCTGGGTCAGGTCCTCAGCTTCCGCCCGATCGCGCGTGAAGCCGAGCATCCAGGCGTGGACCATCGACCAGTGCGCCGCGAAGAGCGCCGCGCACGCCTCCCGGTCGCCCCGCCGGGCCGCCTCCACCTGCTGTCTGCAGGGACCGTCCATCTACAGGACTGGACACTCTCCGGAGCGAGATCGTCCATCGAAAACCGAATCTGACGAACTG
>JBDLIY010000170.1:0-7996 GCA_039714635.1 Planctomycetota bacterium | reverse complement strand
GAGGATGGCGCCGGCGTGATCGCACCGTCCCCCGCAGGGGTAACGAGGACGGTGGCTGCGCCATGCTCGGCCCCGATGAGGTGGAGTGACGGGGCTCACAACGAGTTGCCGCCCGTGGGCCGGACCGGCCTGCCGGCGAGGATGGCGCCGGCGTGATCGCACCGTCCCCCGCAAGGGTAACGAGGACGGTGGCTGCACTACGCTCAGCCCCGATGAGGAGTGACCGACGAACTCCCGTACAATAATCGGACCGCGGCCGCGCCGACGGCGGCGGGAAGGAGCGCGCACATGCCCAAGGCCATCGTCGATCCCGACGACCTCCAGCGATTCGCCCTCGAACTGAAGCGGTTCGGGGACGAGGTCCAGGAGCGCCTCGCACGGATCAACATGCAGTTCGGAAAACTCGGCGAGACCTGGCAGGACCAGGAGCACGCGAAGTTCGCCGGCGAGTTCCAGCACACGGTCCGCGTCCTGGCGAAGTTCGTCACCGCGTCCGAAGACCAGGTCCCCATCCTCATGCGCAAGGCCGAGAGCATCCGCCGATACCTGGAGCAGAGGTAGGCCGCTCCGATGCCACGACGATCCTCCGCCAACATCCGTTCTCCGGACCTGCTCCGGCGATTCCGGCACAAGTTCGTCGAGTTCGACGAGACCGCCCGGCGCGCGCTGGTCTCCATCAGCAACGACGTCAACTCGGTCGTCGACTGGCTCCGGGGCGATCAGACGCGCCTCTGGAACCTCCAGCTGCGGAAGCGTCACGAGGAGATGAAGCGGACCTGGCGCGAGTACGTCGCCGCCCGCCACGGCGACCGGCGCATGGGAAAGCCGTCCAGCGTCGACGAGCGGAAGGCCTGGGAGAAGGCCAAGCGGCGGAAGGAGGAGGCGGAGGAGAAGATCCGGCGCGTGAAGGGCTGGGCCACGGCGCTGGAGCGCGAGGCCGAGAAGCTCCGCCCCCCCTGCCACCGCCTCGACGAGATGCTCCTGACGCTGACGCCGCGGGCCCTGATGCGGCTCGAGCACATGATCGAGAACCTGGAAATCTACCTGAAGCCGGGCGGTCCGGCCCCGGATGCGCCGGGGACGCTCCGTGACGCGCCCGTGGAGGAACCGGATGCCCCGGATCAATCAGGGTGAGTTGATTCTGCAGGGCGCGCTGGACGACCTGAAGCGCGACTGGCAGATCGCCGCCGCCGGCTGGCACGACAAGGCCCGCGAGGACTTCCAGCGGGAGTTCATGGACGAGTTCCTGCCTGCCGGCGGCGCCGCGGTGCGGGCGATGACGGAGTTGACCCTGCTCATGAGACGAGTGGTGCGCGAATGTCAGTGAGTCCACCCGAGGAGTCCCGGTCGCGGATCGGCATGCCGGAAACCGCCGAGAGGATCCTCTCCCTCGGCAACGAACTCGCGGCCGCGAGCCGCGCGATGGCCGAGGGCGCGACCGCGCGGGAGGCGGCCCGCGCGGACGAGGACGCGTCGTATCTGAGCGATGAGCGGCGGCTCCAGGAAACCACCGACCTGGAGCAGAAGGACGCCGACTCCGCCTGGCGCCGGAGGCAGAAGCGCCTCGAGGAGATCCGCGAACGGCGGGACGCGCGCCTCGCCCGGGCCGTCGGCACGGTCCGCGAACGGCTCACGGCGGAGCAGGAGGAGCGGGAGCGGGCGTCCCGCGACGAACTCGACCGGATCGAGGAGCGCCTCGAAGCCGAGACCGCCGGGAAGCGGCGGCCGCTCGAGCAGCGCGTCCGGCGGTGGGAGGAGCTGCTCCCCGTCGTCCGGGAGCACTCCCGGGAAACGGAGCGCACGCTCCGGGACTTCACGTCCGATCACGGCGTGGACGTCGGCTCGACGGAGCCGTGGTCCGGCGAGGTCGCATCCAGCGTGGCCCCCGACGCGATGATGGAGGAGGCCGAGCGCGCCTTCCAGGACGTCCTCGACGAAGCGGGGCGCGCCACGGGCTGGTGGGGAAACAGCTTCGCCCGCTTCGGCCCGCTCGTCTTCTATCACGTGCTGATCCTCGCCGTCGGCGCCGGCGGCGCCCTGCTCCTCTACAAGATGGAGACCGAGCTGATCCACGTCGGCGCCACGGCCGGCGGAGCCGTCGTCCTCCTGGGACTGCTGCAGCTCGCCCGCCGGTCGATGCGCCGCCGCTACGAGATCCGCGCCCGGGACCTGTTCCGTACCGCGCGCCAGACGACGCAGTGTTTCGAGCAACACGCCGACGCGGCGCTGAAGCACCTCGACGCCCTGCACGTGACCCTCGCCGGAGAGCGGGATTCGAAGCTGCGCTCCGAAGAGTCGGGGATCCGCCAGACTCTGGCCAACGCGCTGCGTCCCGTTCGCGATCGCCTCGCGGCACTGGACCGCCGCGCCGATCGCGCGCAGAAGCACCTCAATTCCCGCCACGAACTCCGCCTCGATGCCCTGCACGCCGAACAGAGCGGCGCCCGCGGGCAGCGTCACGAGGGCCACAACTCGACGCTGGCCGACCGGACGCGGGAGCACGAGGAGCGGATCGCCGCCCTCGACGTCGAGGGAAGCGAAGAGGAGCGGCACTTCACCGTCCGCGGGCAGGACGCGCTCGCGACGTTCGATCGCTTCGCGGAGCAGGCCCGCTCGGCCGTGGATGAGCTGCATCGACCCTGGGACGCCGTCGATCCGGAGAAACTCGCCCTCCCCCCGGCCTACCCGGACTTCGTTCCCTTCGGCCAGCTCGACCTCGACCTGCCGCGCCTCGCGGGCGCGCCCGGCGACGCGACGCGCCGTGTCCTGCCCGCGACGCTGACGTTCCCGGAGTACGGCTCGCTCCTCGTCAGGCACGGGGGAGGGGAGCGGGATCCGGCGCAGGACATCCTGATGAACGCCGTGCTCCGCGTGCTGACATCGTTCCCGGCGGGCAAGGTGCGCCTGACGATCGTCGATCCCGTCGGCCTGGGCCAGAGCTTCTCGGCCCTGATGCACCTGGCGGACCGCGACGAGGCGCTCGTCAACGGCCGCATCTGGACGGAGGCGTCGCACATCCAGCAGCGCCTGGCGGACCTGACGCAGCACATCGAGAAGGTCATCCAGAACGACCTCCGCGACCGCTTCCACTCCATCGGCGACTACAACGCGGTGGCCGGCGAACTCCAGGAGCCCTACCACTTCCTCGTGATCGCCGACTTCCCGGTCGCGTTCAACGAGCACGCCGCGGACAGCCTCGCCTCCATCGTCTCGAGCGGCCCGCGGTGCGGGGTCTACACGCTGATCGCCCAGGACACGCGCCAGGACCTGCCCCGGCAGGTGGACCTGGATCGCCTGCGCCGCAACGGCCCGGTCCTGACGGCGGGCGACGGCGGCTTCTCCGTCGAGGGGCCGGCCTTCGAGTCCGTCGACTTCGTCGCCGAAGATCCGCCGGAGCCGGAGGCCGCGAGCCGTCTCCTCGACCGCATCGGGAAGCTCTCCGTCGACGCGGACCGGGTGGAGGTGCCCTTCACCGCGGTGATCCCGACGGCGGACGAGATGTGGTCGGGCCGGACCGACAAGGGGGTCCGCGTGCCGATCGGCCGGACGGGGGCGGAGCGCCTGCAGTACCTCGACCTCGGCCGCGGCACGGCCCAGCACGCGCTGATCGCGGGGCGGACGGGCTCGGGGAAGTCCACGCTCTTCCACGTGATGATCACGAACATGGCGCTCTGGTTCTCCCCCGACGAGGTGGAGTTCTACCTGATCGACTTCAAGAAGGGCGTCGAGTTCAAGCCGTTCGCGACGTGGAAGACGCCCCACGCCCGCGTCGTCGCGATCGAGAGCGACCGCGAGTTCGGCCTCTCCGTCCTCAAGGCGGTGGACGCCGAACTGGCCCGGCGCGGAGACCTCTTCCGCCGCGAGGGCGTGCAGGACCTGGCGGGCTTCCGGAAGTGCGGCGCCCCCGAGGTCCTGCCGCGGACGCTCGTCATGATCGATGAGTTCCAGGAGTTCTTCACGGAGGACGACGCCGTCGCGCGGGACGCCGCGCTGCTCCTCGACCGGTTCGTCCGGCAGGGTCGCGCCTTCGGCATCCACATGGTGCTCGGCTCGCAGACGCTCTCCGGCATCTACACCCTCGCCCGCAGCACGCTCGGCCAGATGGGCGTCCGGATCTCGCTCCAGTGCGACGAGGCCGACTCGTACCTGATCCTCTCGGAGGACAACGGCGTCGCGCGCCTGCTCTCCCGCCCCGGCGAGGCCATCTACAACGACATGTCGGGAATGGTGGAAGGCAACAGCCCGTTCCAGGTCGTCTGGCTGCCGGACGACGAGGAGGCGAAACTCCTGAAGGCCGTGGTCGAACGCGATCCCGTCGCGGATCGCGAGACGGTCGTCTTCGAGGGCAACCTGCCCGCCGACCTGACGCTGAACCCCGAACTGCTGGCGCTCCGCCGCGGCGAGTCCGCGATCAGGGACGGCGACGACCGCGTCTGGCTCGGCGATCCGAACGCGATCAAGGGCCCCACCGAGGTCCGCTTCCTGCCCGCCAGCGGAAGCAACCTGCTCGTCGTGGGCCAGCGCCGGGACGCCGCGTTCGCGATGATGACCAGTTCCATCCTGTCGCTCGCCGCCCGCCGCACGCCCGACGAGGTCCGTTTCGTCATTCTGGACGGGGGCGGCCACGAGCCCGAGTTCGCGGCCCGGTTCGAGGAACTCGCGGAGTCGGTCCCCCACCGCGTCGACCGCTACGACCTCCGCACCGCGCCGGACGCCGTCGAAAAGATCGCCCGCGGCATCGATGCCGGCGGCGGTCCGAAGACCTACCTCTTCGCGTTCGGCCTGCAGCGCCTGCGGATTCTGAAGAAGGCGGACGAGTACTCCATGTCGTTCTCCGCCGACGAGCCGGAGTCGCCCGGCGACCGCTTCGACACGATCCTGACCGAGGGTCCCCCGAACGGCGTCCACACCTTCGTCTGGTGCGACACGCTGACGAACCTGCTGCGCGTCATCGACCGCCGTCGCCTGCGCGAGTTCGACGTCCGCATCCTCTTCCAGATGAGCGCGGCGGATTCCTCGGAGTTGATCGACTCCTCGGCCGGAAACACCCTGGGCCTGCACAACGCGCTGCTCGTGATGGAGAGCCAGGGGACGTTCGAGAAGTTCCGGCCCTACTTCATCCCCGAGGCCGCCGTGATGAAGGACCTGGGCGGCGGATAAATCGGAGACGCGCTCAAGTCCGGCGGTCGATTCGGCGACGGAATCCGTGGGCCCGGTGGGAAATCCCCCGCCATTCCGGGAGGCCACGTTGATGAGACCCGTCCTGATCGCGCTTTCCCTGCTGCTCGTCGCCTGCGCCAACCGCGGCGTCACCGTCATCGAGGAGCACCCGCCGCGTCCGAATGGCCACTACATCGAGGCCTGGATGGGGACCTCCGCGCCCGGGGACCTGGCGAACTCGGTGCCCGACGCGAAGCTCGGCCGCCCGCCGCGCGGCATCAAGATCATCGGCCAGATCGAGCAGGCCAAGCCCACGACCTGGGGCTGGAGCGGCGTCGTCCGTGACGCCCGGGTCGACGCGGCGAAGATGGGCGGAGACGGGATCATCATCGAGCACGCGTCGGGTTCGCTCTTCACCGCCCAGAAGGTGCTGATCCTCGTGTTCCGGTTCCCCGACGAGAAACCCGCGAAGTAGGGCTACCGTCTCCCCACGACCCCCACGCGCCCCTCCGAGTCGAACATGATGAAGATCGCCCCGTGGTAGTGCGCGGGCTTCCTCGGATCGGTCGGCGGTTCCACGGGCCGGTGCACGATCTTCCCGTCCACCTTCGTCGCGAAGTACCGGTACGTCCACTGCTCCCGGGTCTCGCCCAGCCGCGTGACGCGGTACGGATCCCCGAGGATCCCGTGGACCTCGGACTGCGACATGCCCTTGCGGATCAGCGCGGTCGTCTCTCTGGAGAGGTCCATGCCGTGCGTGCCGTGACTGGTCCCGCAGGCCGCGAGAACGGCCGTCGCGAGTACGATGATCCCGATTGTCATCCCGATCTTCATCCTGGAACCTCCGCTGCCTCCGGCGCCTCGACCACCGGAAACCTCTGTGTTGGACGCCGGCACGGCGTCCCGGCTTCCGCGCGGAACGCCCGGCAGCGGAGCGCCATGTTACACGCCGACGATCGGGGGCGGGGAAAGGCGGTTCCCGGACCGACCGGCTGATACCCTCCTCGCATGACCGACCCCGGCGGAGGACACGCCCTCGTCCCGGCGCGGCGGGCCCTGATCGCCCTCGTGCTCCTCGCCTCCGTCGCGGGCATCTTCGACCACGACCTGTGGAACCCGCACGAGCACCGCGTCGGGGCGATGGCGCGGGAGATGGCCGACACCGGCGACTGGCTCGTCCCCCATCTCGGCGGCCGCCCGCTCTTCCACAAACCGCCGCTCTACTACGCGACCGGCGCGGTCCTCTACCGCCTCCTGCCGATCGACCCGGCCCGCGCGATCCGCCTCGTCTCCCTCCTCTACGCGCTCGTCGCACTCGGAGCGACGGCCCGGATCGGGATGCTCCTCGGCGGCCGGCGCGTCGCGATCGCCGCGAGCCTCGTCACCGTCACGACCCTCGGCTTCCTCATGGTCTCCCGCTTCATCGTCGTGGACGCGGGCCTGGTGGCCTTCACGACGGGCGCGTTCTGGGCGTTCCTCGAGTCGCGCCGCGGCTGGCGGAGCGCCCGCTGGCTCTTCTGGATCGCCCTCGCCGGGGCCTTCCTCACCAAGGGTTTCATCGGCCCGGCGCTCGTCGTGCCCGGCCTCCTCGCGTACCTCTGGCGCGAGCGCGACCTGAAAAGCGTGATCCGTCTCGCCCCGCTGCGCGGCCATCTCATCGCCGCCGGGATCGTCGCGATCTGGGCGGTCCCGCTCTGGCTGCGCGACGACGGGGCCTCGCTCACAGGCTGGCTCCGCGACGAGAACCTGGGCCGGTTCCTCGCGGACCCCGGGGCGATCTACCACCACGATGAGCCGACGTGGTTCTACGTCAAGGGACTGGCCCTCGCGCTCCTGCCCTGGACGCCGTGGGCGATCTGGGGCGTCGTCGCCCGGCTCCGGGGAACGATCGACGGCTCCCGGGACGTCGCCCGCTTCCTCCTGACGTGGATCATCGCGGGCCTCGTGCTCCTCACGCTGTCCCGAACGAAGCGTGAGCTCTACCTCGCACCGCTCCTGCCGGCGACCTCGCTGCTCCTCGCCGACTGGCTCGTGCGTCTCCCGCGCCGGCCGGGCGAACGCCTGTGGACGTGGGGCCTCGGCGCCCTCGCCCTCCTCTCGCCGCTGGTCTGCGGCACGCTGTGGCTCACCGGCCGCCTGACCTGGCCGTCGCCGTTCGTCACCTTCCCCGTCGCGATCGCCGGGTCGGTCGCGACGTTCCTCCTGATCCGCCGCCGGCGCGACCTCGCGTTCTGGGCCGCGCCCGCGCTGCTGCTCTTCGTCGGCGTGACCCTCGCCTACCCGCCCGCGGACCTCTCGAAGTCCCATCGCCCGGGCATGGCGGAACTGGCTGAGGTCGTCGGCGACCGCCCCCTGACCAGCTGGCGCTTCGGAGAGACCCTGACGGGCTCCCTCTCGTTCCAGACGGGACGTATGACGGAGGATCTGCGCGGCTGGCGCGCGCTCGAGGAGCGCCTGAAGAGAGAGGACGACGGCTACGTGCTGATCCGCGCCCACCGATGGCCGTTCGACGCCGAGCCGGACGAGTCGTTCCCGGGCCTCGTCCGCATCGTCACGGTCATGGAGGCGGAGCTGATCTTCGTGCTGCGTCCGGATCCCGTCGCCGCAGACCTCGTCGTCCGCGGGAGGCTCAGGGACCTGGAGTGACCCGGCGCTCGAGGATGTGCTCGCAGCAGGCGTCGCCCTTCGGCAGCGACCGCCCGATCCGGTAGCTCAGGCCGGGATCGAGCGTCGTGACGAGCGCCTCCTCCATGCAGGTGTGCGCGGCGCAGGTCGACTCCCGGACGAACGGGTAGGGGCACCGGCTCACGGTGATGACGAGGCGGTCGTCCGTAAA
>JBDLIY010000169.1:0-8024 GCA_039714635.1 Planctomycetota bacterium | reverse complement strand
TGGCACAGGCGTGCTGGCAGGTCGGCACGCCGGCACTGCGCAACCGGGGCACGGTGACCGGCAACCTGGTCACGGCCTCGCCGGCGAACGACACAATCACGGCCCTGTGGGCGCTCGACGCCAGGCTGACGCTGCGCAGCACGCGCGGTGAGCGCACCCTCTCTATGGCGGATTTCTACCGGGGCGTGCGCCAGACGGCCCTGGCTCCGGATGAGCTGGTGACGGACGTGGCCTTTACCGCACTGGGCGAGCAGCGGCGCGGGGTCTTTTGCAAGCTGGGCCTGCGGCGCACACACGCGATCGCGCTGGTCAACGCGGCGGCGGTGCTGACGTTTGACGGCGCCACGGTGGCCCGGGCGCGCATAACGCTGGGCAGCGTGGCGCCGACGATCGTCCGCGCTCCGGAGGCGGAAGAGGTGCTGGTGGGCCAGGTGCTGGACGATGGGTGCATCGACCGTGCCGCCCGCCTTGCCGCCGAATCGGAAGACGTCAGACTCTCCCTCCTTCCCGATCCGCCCGTTGACGATCGTCGGCAGGCGCAGGACGTGGGCCGCGGTGAAGGTGTCGTTCGGCTCGGTCTCCACGCACTCGGGGAACTCGTCCACCGCGTAGGGGACGAAGTTCGTCACGCCGGCGGGCGACTCCCAGCTCATCTTCCGGTTGCCGGGGATACCGCCGCGCGTGTCGAGGCCGATCTCGGTGAAGGGCAGGTTCCAGCCGGTCACCTCGGCCGTCACCGACGTGTCCTTCTGGCCGCCGAGGGGGAAGATCGTCTCCACCCACGGCCGCTCCGCGATGGAGATGCGGTAGACGAAGTCCTCGCGTCCGCGGTCGATCGCGTCGCGAACCACCAGCTCGTACTCACCGGTCTTCGGCGCCTCGAAGAGGAGCACGGGGTCCGGGCGGAACCGGTAGTCGTCCGCGAAACGGATCTCGTTTCCCTGGTCGTCGTGGATCGAGACCGTGGCCTGGAACCACCCGGGCACCGCGTCGGCCATGTAGGGGACCAGGTGCCGGGCCTGGGTCTCGATGACGAGCTTCTGCCCCTCCTCCGCGCGGAACCGGAAGCGGTCCACGTCCCGCACGCACACCTGTCCGTTGATCACCACCGGGGCCGTGACGACCTCCTGCCGGACGGTGCGGAAGTCGTTGGGTTCGACCTCCTGCACCTCGGGGAGGACGTCGACCACGAAGACCATGGGATTCGTCAGGCCGAGCCCGGTGCCGAGGCGGATCTCGCGGTCGCCGGGAGGCGCGTCGGGGGCGATCGTGAACTCGAGCTCGACGGCCTCCGCGATCTGGGGGCTCTCCTGGAGGCGGCGCGTCCGGTCGAAGAAGAACTCGGTGACCTTCCTCAACTCCCGGAGCGTCATCTTGTCGAGGTCGACGAGGAGCGGGTGCTCGGGCAACTCCACTTCCTCCGGCTCATCCTCGGGCCTCGGCCTGGGCTTCAACTTCCTCGGTTTCTTGCCCTGCGCCGCGAGGCGAAGGTCGCTGACCTTCTGCCGGATGGCGTGCTGAGTCTGCCTCCGGATCTCCCGCAGTACCTCCTGCCGGATCCGCTGCGTGTTGCCGTGGCGCTTGACGAACTTCGCGGTCACGCCCTCGCCGGTCACGTGGACCTGTCGGACCTTCCAGAGGTTCTGGCCGCCGACGATGACCTTCACCGTCGTCCCCTGCTGCCCGCCGGCGCGGCAGAGATAGCCGATGTGGGGGCGCCGCTCGGCGGGCGCGCCGCTCGCGGTGCCGACGAGCGCCACGATGCCGGCGACGGCCAGGAGTCTCACGAGCGCCTTCATGCCTTCATGATCTCCTTCAGACGGGTGCCGGAGGACTCGGCGTCCTTCGCGGGCGGGAGGACCGTCAGGTCGAGTCCGCGGGGGTTCGACATCTTCCCCGCGGGGTCGATGCCGAGGTTCGCGTAGATGCTGGCGATCAGCTCGCGCGGGTGGACCGGCCGCTCCGCGACGTAGGCCGCCTTCTCGTCGGATGCGCCGAGGACCTCGCCGCCCTTGAAGCCGCCGCCGGCCAGGACGTGCGAGTAGCAGTGACCCCAGTGGCTCCGGCCGCCGTTCCAGGGCTCCTGCCACTGGACTTTCGGGCCCCGGCCGAACTCCCCGCCGCACCAGACGATCGTCTGGTCGAGGAGGCCGCGCTGGGAGAGGTCCTCGAGCAACGTCGCGAGGCCGCGGTCGAACTCGGGGAGCTTGCGGGTCATCGACTCGAAGTGCTTCTTGTGCGTGTCCCAGCCGCCGTAGTTGATGGCGACGCAGGGGACGCCCTGCTCGACGAGCCGCCGGGCCGCGAGGCAGGACTGGCCGAACTTGTTGCGGCCGTACTTCTGCCGGACCTCGTCCTTCTCCTGCGAGAGGTCGAAGACCTTTCCGGCGTCGCCGAGAATCATCTCGTAGGCCTTCTTCTCGGTCTCGTCGAGCTTCTTGAACCGGGGGTCGTCCGGCATCGCGCGGCCGAGAGTGTCCAGCTCATGGAGCAGGTCGCGGCGCTTCCGCTGACGCTCGTCGGTGATGCCCCGGGCCACGATCCCCTCGACCGCGAAACGGGACGCGTTCGGGTCGCCTCCGGTCACGAAGGGCTTGTACTTCAGGCCGAGGAAGCCGACCTCCGAGAACCGTCCGAGCGGCGAGGTCAGTACGACGTAGGGCGGGATCTCGTTCTGGTAGCCGTAGTCGTAGCCCCGCATCTTCCCGACCACCGAGCCGACGCTCGGGTAGACGATGCGCTGGCCACCTCCCGGGGTGTGGCCGGTCAGGGTGATGTAGGCGGCCGTCTCGTGGCCCATCACCCCGTGGGTCATGCTGCGGACGATCGCGTACTTGTCCGCGTGGCCCGCGAGCAGCGGCAGCGCCGCGTTGATCTGTATGCCGTCGACGTTCGTGTCGATCGCCGGGGCGAGCGAACCGTTCCAGTCGCGGCCCGCGTCGGGCTTCGGGTCGAACATGTCGATCTGGCTGGGGCCGCCCCACATCCAGATCTGGATGAGCGCCTTCGCCTTCCCCGCGGGCCTCGCGTCCTTCGGCGTCGCCGCCTGTGCCCAGACCGGGCGTGTCAGGCCGCCGGCCAGCGCCAGGCCGGCGCCGCCGAGGACCGCGCGGCCGAGCGCCTCGCGCCGCGTGATGCCGTTTCTCTTCTTCTCGTTGCTCATGGCTGCCTCAGTGACGGTAGAGGAACTCTTTGCTGTTGATCAGCGCCCAGACGACATCGTCCGCCGCCTGCTTTGCGCCGGCGATTCCGGACGCGAAGTACTTCATGATCGCGGCCACCTCCACCTCGGTGGGCTCGCGGGAGAGGATGAGCAGGTAGACCTGGCGGATCTTCTCGCCCGGCTCCTTCCGGCGTCCGAGGAGGAGCTTGCCGAGTCGCGGGCTCCTCTCGATCCGGCCCTGGATGTCGGTGGAGTTGAGGAGGTGCAGCCGCTGCGCCCCGGTGGGGCGGTCGTTGCGCTCCGACTCCAGGCCCGTGTCGCGCGCCGGGCGCCCGAACATCTCCAGGAAGGGGCTCGTGATGCTGCCGTCCGAGAGGGCGATCGTGCGCCGCTCCTCGGGGATGAAGGTGAACGGCTCCGGGATGGCGCTCATGTACTTCACCGACGACCCCGTGATGTTGCACAGGGCGTCGATGAGCACCTCGGCGGGGAGCCGCCGGACGATGTAGTGCCCGAAGAGCGACTCCGTCCTCGGATCGTCGTCCCGGGGGACCGGGGACTGCTGGTAGGTCGACGAGTTGAGAATCAGCCGGTAGAGCTCCTTCAGGTCGTACTTCGCCTTCACGAGCTCCTTCTCGAGCGCCTTCAGCAGGTCCGGGTTCGCCGGCGGGTTGTCCTCGCGGATGTCGTCCGGCGCATGGACGACGCCCCGGCCCACCAGCCAGAACCAGACGCGGTTGACGATGTTCTTCGTGAACCAGGGATTGCCCGGCCGGATCAGCCAGTCCGCGAAGAGCTGCCGCGGGTCCTCGTTCGGCGCGATCATCGCCGGACTTCCGTCGGGGAACATCGTCCGCACGGCCGACGGGGAGGGAGGCGCGAGGTGGACGATCTCCTCCTTCCACTCGACCGTCTTCTTGTAGGCCACGCGGGAGAAGAACGCTTCCATCCCCTTCCGCCGGTCCTCCGGCCACTTCTCGAAGCGCGCCCCCATGAACGTCAGGGCCGCGGCCTGCGCGAGCCCCGCCGGCTTCCGGTCCTGCACGCCGCGGTAGAAGTTCACGGCGGGCACGCGGAAGTTGCTGCCGGACGAGGTCAGGAGCATCCGCGCGAACTCGTCGTAGGGGCGGTTCGTCCGGATCGAGTCGTGGATCCACCGGTGGTAGGCCTGCACCGCGTTCGGCCACATGTTGATCGGGAACTCGGCCTTCACGCGAAGAAGGTCGCACCACTTCAGCGACCAGTAGTCCGCGAACTCGGGCCGCTCGAGCAGGTGGTCGATGAGCTTCTCGCGCTTGTCCTTCTCCCGGTTCCGCAGGAACTTCACCACCTCGGTGGGTGTCGGCAGCGTGCCGATCACGTCGAGGTAGACACGGCGGACGAAGACCTCGTCCGAGCACGGCGCGGCGCTCTTGATGTTGAACTTCCGGTGGTAGCGCCTCACCGCCTGGTCGATCGAATTCACCGACTTCAGCTTCCCCTTCTTCTCGAAGGGAGCCTTCATCTTCGGGCTCGCGGCGAAGCCGGTGACGGCGAAGACGGTCAGGGACAGGAACAGCACGATGTTTCTCATGTCTCCGCTCCCGGGCGGCGGCGCGCGCGGCCCTCGATCTCCACGAGGAGTTCCTCGCGGCAGACGTCGGCCACGACGTAGAGGGCGTCGCAGGACGGCCACGACGCCTCGCACACCGAGCGGACGGTCGCGATGTCGTCCGCGCGTTTCACGTAGGCGCGCAGCGAGACCAGCGCGCGCGAGTCCGACAGGATCCCGATGTTCTCGAGGGTCGTCACCGTCTGGGCCGCCACGTCGCCGACGGCGACGCTCTGTTCGCCGATGATCGACGCGGTGCCGGAGACGAAGACGGTCTCCGTCCCGCCGTTCCGCACCAGCTTCGCCCGCTCGAACTTCGGCGGCGTCTTCTCGGGCGCGTCCCCGACGAGGACGCACTCGGAGTAGCGGTGGGCGTCGATCTGCCGGGGGTTCGTGACGGGCGCCACCTCGATCTCCGGCGACGCGTCCACGGCGACGAACTCGATCACGACGCCGCCCGTCGCCTGGCCGATGCCGGTCGCCGCCGGGTAGCCGGCGGGAAACTCGTCGCGGTCGTACCGCTCGGTCCGCACGTCGTTGAAGTCCTGGTACGGCTGGCGGCCGTTCGCGCCGAGGTCGAGGAACCGTTCGATGTAGTTCCACTGGCGGACGACGTGGCCGTAGCCCAGCCCCTCGGCGGCGAGGATCGCCTCCATCTCGTCGAAGGCGATGCGGGACCGCGCCGTCGTGTCGCCCGTGGCGTCCGCGCCGAGGCCGCCGGCGTGGACCTGCCGGCTCCCGCCCGCCGTCACGACGGTGTAGGGCCGCCCCCCGGCCGTCCGGCGCTCCACCATCGCTTCGCCGACGAGTACCTGTGCTTCGAGCGCGATCCCGGCCCCGCCCGCGCCGGCTGGCGCGCCAGCGGGCGCTTGTGAAACAACGCTGACAGGCACCGGTTTTTCACGGAGCGCCGCCGCCGCGAGCCGCCGGATCTCCTCCCGGTCCTCCCGGAGGCCGTCCTCCGTCGTCGCGTCCGTGAAGAACGTCAGCGCCAGGGCGCGCGCGGGGTCGACGATGTCCTCCCGGAGCCGCCGGAGGATCTCCTCCACGCGGGCGGTCCGCGTCGTCGCGGTCGGGGTCAGGATGACGACGTCGAAGTCGATCACGCCACGTGCCCTCCCACGGTCGCGAGGTCCTCGAAGAAGCCGGGGTAGGACTTCACCACGTGCTCCGTTCCCTCGATCCCGACCGGCTCCCCGGCGGTGACGCCCGCCGTCGCCAGAGCCATCGCGATCCGGTGGTCGCCGTGGGCGCGGACCTCGCCGCCGGTCACCGGTCCGCCGCGGATCGACATCGTGTCCCCGTCCACTTCCACCCGGACGCCGAGGGAGGTGAGCTCGCTCGCGACGACGTCCGTGCGGTCGCACTCCTTCGTCCGGAGGCGCTCGACGCCGTGGAACGTGCTCGTCCCCTCGCAGCGACTGGCGAGGGCCGCCAGCGGCGGCAGCAGGTCCGGGGCGTGCGTCAGGTCGAAGGAGAACGCGCGAAGATCGCTCTCGGAGACCTCGGCCCCGTCCGGAAGGCGCCGGACGCTCGCGTTCGCCTCCTCGAGGACGTCGAGGACGCGCCGGTCGGCCTGGACCGAGTCCGGGTCGAGGCCCGACACGCGGATCCGGCCGCCGAGGGCCCCGAGCACGAGCAGGAACGCGGCCGCGCTCCAGTCGCCCTCGACGCGGTGCTCGCCGACGACGATCCGCTGGCCGCCCGGCACGAAGAACCGGTGGTGGTCCTCGTGCTCGACCGTGACCCCGAAGCGCGAGAGCAGCCCGAGCGTGAGGTTCACGTAGGGCCGGCTCGTCAGGCCGCGGACGGTCAGCGTCGAGTTCGCCTCGATCAGAGGCAGCGCGAGGAGCAGCCCGGAGAGGAACTGCGAGCTCAGGCGGCCGTCCACGAGCGCTTCCCCGCCGGAGAAGGGGCCCTTGACGATCACCGGGGGATGGCCCGCCGTCGTGCGGCAGGTCGCGCCGAGCATCTCGCTCGGGGCCTCCACCGCCGTCGCCGGGCGGCGCAGCAGCGCGTCGTTGCCGGTGAGGGTGATCTCATCGGACGTCAGCGCGGCGATGGCCGTGAACATCCGCAGGCAGAGCCCGGACTCCCCGCAGTCGAGGACCCGCTCCCGCGGAGCGATCCCGCCCGTCACGACCACGCGGTCGGGCGTCGCGTGGACGGTCCCGCCCATCGCCTGGACGACGCGCATCGCCGACGTGGCGTCCCCGCAGAACGAAGGGTTCTCGATCGTCGTCTCGTCGGGCCCGGCGAGGAGGCCGGCCGCGAGCAGGCGAACCATCACGCTCTTGCTCGGCGGGGCGGCCACGTCGCCGTCGATCCGGGATCGCCGCACGAGTTTCCTCATGGGATGACCTCCGGGGCCAGGTGGGCGACGAGGCCGCTGACCGCCCTCGCGAGGTCGTCGAACGCATCCGGCGTCAGCTGTTGCTCGCGGTCGCTGGCCGCGGCCTCCGGGTCGCAGTGGACCTCGACGAGCAGGCCGTCGGCGCCCGCCGCGACGGCGGCGAGGGACATGGGCCGGATGAGGGCCGCCCGCCCGGTGGCGTGGCTGGGGTCGACGATGACGGGCAGCGACGTGATCTCCTTCGCCGCGGGGACGACGGAGAGGTCCAGCGTGTTCCGCGTGTGGGTCTCGAACGTCCGGATGCCCCGCTCGCAGAGGATCACGCGCGGGTTGCCGCCGGAGACGACGTACTCGGCGGCGGAGAGCCATTCGGAGAGCGTCGCGCTCATCCCGCGCTTCAGGAGCACGGGCCGGTCGACCTGGCCCAGTTCTTTCAGCAGGGTGAAGTTCTGCATGTTCCGGGAGCCGACCTGGAGGACGTCGGCGGAGGCGGAGACGAGTTCGATGTCCCGCGCGTCCATCACTTCGGTGACGACGGGGAGGCCGGTTTCGTCCCGGGCCGCGGCGAGGATCTCGAGGCCCTTCTCGCCCAGGCCCTGGAAGCTCTGCGGGGAGGTCCGCGGCTTGAACGCGCCGCCCCGGAGCATGTGGGCGCCGGAATCGCGAACGCACCGCGCCACGGCGAGCATCTGCTCGAAGCTCTCCACCGCGCACGGCCCGGCGATCAGGACGAAGTCGCGGCCGAACGTCCGGCCGCCCACGGTCACCTGCTCTGAATCCGCCACCGTCTCGTTCATCGAACCTCCCGGATGATCCCAGACTATTCTATGCCATCGGCGCCCGCGGGGAGCCGATGAGCCTGAAACACGGAATCCGGGGGAGGGTTCCGTTCATTCGGACGGCATGCGGCGCCCACG
>JBDLIY010000168.1:0-8044 GCA_039714635.1 Planctomycetota bacterium | reverse complement strand
GAACTCCCCGGGAACCAGGTGCCCGGTCCCCGTGGCCTCCGCGGAGACCGTCTCTCCCGGTGACATCACGATCGAGAGGTGCTCGAGCAGGAGCGGATCGTCCCGCACCAGGCCGGAGTACGTGAGGATGCGGACCACGTACCGGTCGTCCGTACCGGTGCCTTCCTTCGGCACGAGGACCAGGGCGTCGTCCCCCGGGCCGCCGGCGAGGTCGCCGGGGGCGGACGCCAGCGCCCGGACCTGGCCCCCCACGAGGCCGAGGAGACCGGTGACGAGCAGCGCCAGGCCGAGCCGCGGCCGGGAGCGTCCCACCACGTCCCGTCGCCGGCCGGCGTGGCCCGAGCGCATCGCGCCGGACATGATGGTCACCATGAGCAGGACGAGGATTGCGAGAACAACGAACAGGATGGTCATCAGCTTCCTCCTCCCG
The DNA here is from genome assembly GCA_039714635.1 of Planctomycetota bacterium. Classification (GTDB taxonomy): domain Bacteria; phylum Planctomycetota; class JAJSAM01; order JAJSAM01; family JAJSAM01; genus JBDLIY01. The sequence goes on along the minus strand of JBDLIY010000168.1, from coordinate 7,614 downwards.
TGACCTCGAGAACCTCGAAGCGCTTCCGGAGCCGAAGCATGAGGACGGCGATGGCGACGAGGAACAGGGCGGCGGAGGTCAGGGCGATCAGCCCGAGGCGGTCCATCCCGCCACTCAGGACGCGCTGGACGGTGAGTCCGGTCACGAGGGTCAGGACGATGCCGAGCATCGGTCCCGTCGCCGGGTTGCGGGCGAAGATGCGGGCGTACAGGACGATCGCCAGGACCAGGTTGGCGTACAGGATCCCCGCCGGGTAGAAGACCGGCACGTCCGTGTGGATCACGCGCTCCCCGAGCGTCGACTCGACGAAGAGATGGAAGAAGCGCGCCGGGAGGTCCAGCCAGATCATGGTTCCCAGGCCGAAGAGGAACGCGTTCAGCGTCCCGAACGCGAGGGCCGTCTTGACGCAGAGGATGCGCCCGCGGTTCGCCGGCCGGGTGAGGAGGAACTCCCGGATCCGGGGAGACCGGTCGCTGCCGGTCGCGGCGTTCCCGATCACGATCGCGATCGCCGCCCCGGCGATCGAGAGTCCCACGACCTCGTCCACGAAGCGGGTCAGCACGCCGAGGAACACCGCGCCCGCGAAGAGCCAGCAGACGGGCGAGGCCATCTCCTGCCATTCGCGCCAGAGCAGTGCGCGGTTCATGCTCCCTCCTCCCGGACCAGGTCGATGAACAGGTCCTCCAGGCCGATCGGCATCGCCTCCGCCTGAGCGCCGGCGGGGAGGCTCCCGATCGTTGCGTCTTCGAAGCCCAGGACGGTCACCAGCAGTTCAGCGCCTAGCGCCTGGGTCCGCACGGCGCCGGGGAGTTCGAACCCCGCCGGCACCGCGGCGTCGAAGCGGACCCGGACGCGGCGGGCGCTCTCCAGCAGGTCGTCGAGGCGCGAGTCGAGGACCAGGCGGCCCAGCGACAGGATCCCGACGTGGTCCGCGATCCGCTCCACGTCGGAGAGGATGTGGCTGGAGTAGAAGATCGTCGTGCCCTCGTCCGTGAGAAGCTCGACGGCCTGCTCCAGGAACTCCCGTCGAACGACGGTGTCGAGGCTGGACGCCGGTTCGTCGAGAATGAGCAGCTCCGGCCGGGGTGCCAGGGCGAGCAGCAGCCCGGCCTTCCGGCGCTGGCCCGCGGACAGTTGCGCCACGACGGCGTCCGGCCGGATCGCGAGGGCGGCGTAGAGGCGCTCCTCGTAGGCGACGTCCCACCGGCGCGAGAGGCCGCGGCAGAACCGCGCCGCCTCCCCCACCGTCATCCAGCCCGGGATGTCCATCGACTCGCTGACGTAGCCGATCCGGTCCATCCGTCCCTCGTCGCCGTCGCCCGGCACGCCGCCGAGGACGGTCGCGCCGCCGTCCGTGGGCCGAAGGAGGCCCATCAGGAGGCGGATCGCCGTCGTCTTTCCGGCGCCGTTCCGGCCGAGCAGTCCGTAGACCGCCCCGCGGGGCACGACCAGTTCGAGCCGGTCGAGCGCGCGGAAGGAACCGTAGTCCTTCGTCAGCGCCGAGGTCTCGATCACCGCGTCCATCACCTTCACTCCCTTCCGAAGAAGTCTTCGAGAGCCCGGCGGAAGGCGTCTTCCAACGCCTCCCGTCCGGCCCCCTGTTCCGCGCCCTTGACGATCCACTCGCGGGCCTCCCGCTCGAGCGCGTCCCGCCGCTCCGTCTCGTCGACGACCGGCGGCGCGTCGGCCACGAACGTCCCCTGGCCGCGCCGCGTCTCGATGACTCCGAGATGCTCCAGCTCGCCGTAGGCCTTCTGGATCGTGGTCGGGTTGACCCCCAGCGAGGTCGCGAGTTCGCGCACGCTGGGAAGCCGGTCGCCGGCCGCGAGCGTCCCGCCCGCGACGGAGTACCGGACGCCGTCCATGATCTGCCGGTAGATGGGCACCCCGCTGCCGGGGTCGAGCTTCAGGAACATCCATCACCTCAATGTACGGCTGTATGATATCACCCATACACTGAATGTCAATCATAGACATGGAAAGTCATTAGTCGCGTCTGTTCAGCAGGTTAGCGCAGCGATCTGCGGATTCCCCATCCGCAATTCGGCACGGTTCGTGCTCTCCCACCCTACGATCGGCGCCGCCCGGCGGGCGCGGCGCGTCGACCGGATAGCCGGTGACCGGCCGCCGGTCACGAACGGATCGGAAGGAGGGGCCATGCGCGGCCTCGTCGTGCTGCTCATCATCGGATCGATCGCCACTCTCCCGGCCTGCGGCGGCGGCGGTTCCGCGGGCTCGTCCGCGAAGCAGGGCTCGGGCACCGTGAACGTGAATCCCCCGCCCCACCAGGGTGGCGGGGGCGGCGGCGGGACGGACGAGATCGACGAGGCCCGCGCGCTCTGGGACAGCCAGGGCCTCACGAACTACGACTACGTCCTCCAGCGCTCCTCGTTCAGCCCGCAGTACCTCCTGGAGCCGGTGATCGTCGCGGTGCGGGGCGGGGTGGTCGTCAGCCGGACCTACGTGAAGACCGGCCTGCCCGCGACGGCCGGGGGCCCGGACTGGTGGCCGGCGATCGACGGGCTGTTCGACTTCCTGGAGGCGGCGCGGGACGGCGGCGCCGAGACGGTCCAGGTCACGTTCGACGCGCAGCGCGGCTACCCGACACACGCGTTCGTGGACTACTTCTCCGGCATGGCCGACGACGAGCGGGGCTTCACGGTCACGGGGTTCGCCCCCCGGTAGGTCGTCCCCGCGAATCCGGAAAAAAGAGTTCCGCCTCCGTACTACCGGATTCGTTTCCACGTCACGCCGTTCGGCGTGTCGATCAGCTGGATGCCCTCCGCCGCCAACTCGTCGCGGATGCGGTCCGCCGTCGCGAAATCCCGGTTCGCCCGCGCCTCGTTCCGCTCCGCGATCTTCGCCTCGATCTCCTCGTCCAGCGTCCCCGCCGAACCGAGCTCCGTCAGCCGCCAGCCCAGGATGTCGTCGAACGCCCCGATCGCTTCGCTCACCAGCGCCGCGTCCCCCGCCGAGAGCGGCGTCCCGAGCCGGTTCACGTCCGTCACCAGCGACAACATCGCCGCCCGCGCCCGCGGGACATTCAGGTCGTCGTCGATCCCCGCGTCGAACTCCTCCCGCCGCGCCGCCACCGCCGCCGCGACCTCCGGCCGGTCCGGAGCATCGGCGTCCGGCCCGATCTTCCGCAGCATCTCCTTCACCCGCTCGATGTTCTTCGCCGCGTCCTCGATCCCCTCCAGCGTGAAGTTGATCTGCTGCCGGTAGTGCACCGCCATCAGCGCCGCGCGCAACGCCATCGGGTCGTGGCCCTTCCCGATCATGTCGTGGACGGTGAAGAAGTTCCCCTTCGACTTCGACATCTTCTCGCCGTCGACGAACAGCCACCCGCCGTGCAGCCAGTAGTTGACGAAGGTCTTCCCCGTCGCCGCCTCCGACTGGGCGATCTCGCACTCGTGATGCGGAAAGCGGTTGTCCTCGCCGCCGGTGTGGATGTCGATCGTCTCGCCGAGGATCGACATGCCCATCACCGAGCACTCGATGTGCCAGCCCGGGAAGCCCCGGCCCCAGGGCGAATCCCACTGCATGATGTGGTTCGGGTCGTGCTTCCAGAGCGCGAAGTCCGCCGGGTGCCGCTTCTCCTCGTTGACCTCGATCCGCGCCCCGGCCTGAAGCTGGTCGAGCGTGTGCCCGGTCAGCTGGCCGTACTTCGGGAACGAGGAGATGTCGAAGTAGACGTTCCCCCCGGCCTCGTAGGCGTGGCCCTTCGCGACGAGCGTCTCGATCATCGCGATCATCTCGGCGATCGTCTCCGTCGCGCGCGGATAGTCGTGCGCGAGGCGGACGTTCATCGTCTCGAGGTCGGCGAAGAACGCCTCCGAGTAGTGCGCCGCCACCTTCCACGGATCACCGTCGAAGCGCCGCGCCGCCACGGCCATCTTGTCCTCGCCGCCGTCCTGGAGATCGTCGACGGTCATGTGGCCGACGTCCGTGATGTTCATCACCTGGTGGACCCGGTAGCCGCGCGCGTCCATCGTCCGGCGGAGCAGGTCCGCGAGGAGGAAGGAACGGAAGTTCCCGATGTGGGCGAAGTCGTAGACCGTCGGCCCGCAGTGGTACATGCGGACCTCGCCGTCGACCAGGGGAACGAACTCCTCCTTGCGCTTCGAAAGGCTGTTCGTCAGGTGAAGCGTCACGTCAACTCCCTCTCGTCAGCGGGCACTGCCCGCGGCAACAGTGGCAGGACGATTCTCACCGAGACCGGAACCGGCCGTGGCCGGACCGCCCCTGCGGGAGAAAGCCCGGAGGGGCGCGGCTGATCTAGTCAGTCCGATTCCTCTCGATCAGAACGACCGCATGGGCCTCCGCGGCACGGTTCTCCCCCACCGCGTCCAGCCACTCCTTCGTCTTCGCCTTCACGTTGACGCGCGACCCGTCGACGCCGAGCAGCTCCGCCACCCTCTGCCGGATCCGCTCCTTGTAAGGGTGCATCTTCGGCTCCTGGATCACCACCGTCAGGTCGGCGTTCGACACGCGCCATCCCTGACCCGTCACGATCCCGACCAGGTGCGTCGTCAGCTCGGCGCTCGCCGCCCCCCGGAACCGCGGGTCGGAGTCGGGGAAGTGCTCCCCGATGTCGCCCAGCCCCGCCGCCCCGAGCAGCGCGTCGCAGAGCGCGTGGAGCAGGACGTCCCCGTCGGAATGGGCGAGGAAACCCCGGGGACTCGTCACCTTGACGCCCCCGAGCATCATCTCCTTGCCTTCCGCGAACTGGTGAATGTCGTAGCCGTAACCGACCCGGAACTCCATCACCGACTCCCTTCTCCCCCCAGCAGCGCGGTAACGACCGCGAGATCCTCGCGCTCCGTCACCTTCACGTTCCACGGCCCGCCGTCCACCACGGATACCGGCACGCCGATCCGCTCCACGAGCGACGCCTCGTCGGTCCCGACGAAGCCGTCCGCCTCCGCCCGGCGGTACGCCTCGACAAGGACCTCGCGCCGCATCACCTGCGGCGTCTCGGCGTGCCAGACCTCCTCCCGTGGAACCGTCCCGGCGATCCGATGTTCACCGTCCACGCGCTTCAGCGTGTCCCGCGCGGGCACCGCGACGATGGCCGCCCCCGATTCCCGGGCCAGCTCGACGGCCCGGTCCGCCGCCGCCACGTCGAACCGCGGGCGGACGGCGTCGTGGACGAGGACGAACCCGGTCTCCGCCGCCGCCAGGCCGTTTCCGACGGATTCCATGCGGGTGGTTCCGCCGGGAATCCAGTCCGTGACTCCGAGGCGTTCCAGGGCTTCGCCGTGCTCCTCGCGGATCGCCGGGAGCCGGGAGGGCGGCAGGACGAGGAAGACCCGCGCCACCCCGGCCAGTCGGCCGATTCGCCGAACGGTGTGGAACACGAGGGGCTCGCCCCGGACGGGGGAAAGGATCTTCTCTCCCCCGAACCGGACGCCGGCCCCGCCGGCGGTGACGATGGCGGTCAGCATGGCGGGCTCAGGATAGCACGGCCGGTGCCAGGTTCCCGTTGCGCCAGCGGGCGGAAGGGCCCTCCGGTCCCCGTGCCCGGTCGTGGACGTGGCGACCTTCGGCCGGGGACCGGGGGAGGTCTGCCCGCGGATGTGACGGGCGCGATTAGCACGCTGCGAGGGATTTCCCGTGGGCGACGCGGCGCAGGCCTTACATTGATCGGCTGTTCACAGTTCACGTCCTGCCGGGAGGATTCACCATGAGGTTCGGCCTGTCCGCGCTTCTCCTCCTCACCATCGCCTCCGGGGCCGTCGCCCGGGAGCTTACGGTCGAGGAGCGGAAGCTCAGCAACGGGATGACGGTGCTCATCGTCGAGCGGCACACGGCGCCCGTCGTCTCGTTCAACATCAAGTTCCGCGTCGGTTCCGCGGACGAAGAGGCGGGCCGCACCGGCGTCGCCCACATCCTCGAGCACATGCTCTTCAAGGGGACCCCGGTCCTCGGCACGAAGGACTACGCGAAGGAGAAGCCGCTCCTCGACGAGATCGAACGGCTCTTCCTCGAGTTCCGGGCGAAGCGCTGGGCGCTGCCGGCGTCGCTGAGGAACGACACGGATCGCCACGACGCGATCCTCGCGTACGTCGAAGCGGCGGCGCAGGGCGAGGCGACTCCGAAGGAGGGCCTGATCCCGGCGGAACTCGAGAAAGACGTCGCCGAGCTGGTCCGGATCCGGAAGGAGTTCCACGCGATCCAGGCGAAGCTCGAGGAGTTCGTCCTGCCCGAGGAGGACTGGAAGATCCTCGAGCGCAACGGCGCACGCGGCCTCAACGCCTCCACCGGCGCCGACACGACCCAGTACTTCTACTCGCTACCCTCCAACCGGATCGAGCTGTGGGCGATGATCGAGTCCGGCCGCATGCGCCACCCGATCCTTCGGCAGTTCTACAAGGAGAAGGAGGCCATCAAGGAGGAGCGCCGGATGCGCGTCGACTCCTCTCCGCAGGGCCGGCTCTTCCTCACGCTGATGTCCACGGCGTTCCAGGCGCACTCCTACCTCTGGCCGACGATCGGCTGGAGCGAGGACATCGCGGAGGTCTCCCGCACCGAGGTCGAGCAGTTCTTCCGCGAACACTACGCGCCGAACCGGGCCGTCGCCACCGTCGTCGGCGACGTCGACCCGGACGAACTCGTGAAGATCATGGAGCGCTGGTTCGGGGACATCCCGTGCCAACCCGAGCCGCGGCCGGTCGTGACCCGCGAGCCGCGCCAGATGGGCGAGCGCCGGACCGTCCTGCGCCTCCCGTCGAACCCGAGCCCGTCCGTCCTGATCGGCTACCACCGCCCCGCCCTCGGCCACCCGGACTTCTACGTCCTCGACGTGATCACCGGGATCCTCGGCCAGGGCCGGACGTCGCGCCTCACGCAGAGCGTCTACTTCCAGAAGCGGCTCGGCCAGGCGCAGTGCGGCAACCAGGACACCCGCTTCGAGAACCTCTTCGTCTTCTCCGGCACTCCGGTCGGCGCGACGACCACGGAGCAGATGGAGGCGGCGATCTACGAGGAGCTCGAGCGCATGAAGACCGAGCCGGTCACCGACCACGAGCTCGCCCGCATCAAGAACCTGAACGAGGCGATGTTCGTCCGGTCGATGCGCGACAACGCGGGGCTGGCGAACATCCTCGGCACCTACGAGGTGCTCTACGGCTGGGAGTACATCACGACCTACCGCGAGAAGCTCGCCGCCGTGACGAAGGATGACATCATGCGCGTCGCGAAGAAGTACTTCCGCGAGGACAACCGCTCCGTGGTGACCCTGGCGGGCGCGAAGGAGGAGAAGTGATGATCCGACGCACGATCCTGTTCCTGACCGTCGCACTCGTCGCCGCGTGCGCGAACACGGGTCCGGGGAAAGCCCCGGCCCCCGCGGAGGCGGCCGTCGCGGCCGGCGAAACCGCTTCCTCGGGCTCTGCCGCAACCTGCGGCTGGCCATCTTCCACCGCCGAATTGCCAGGTCCCGAACTGAACGTCACCGCGAGGACCACGGCGCCGATGGCCGCGATGGCCGCCACCGCCCACAGTAGCTTGCGACTGCCCGGCGCTCCGCCGGGAGTGGAGGCAACGTCGACGATGGCCTCGCTCTGTGGCGCGGGGGTGGCCTCGTCGAGCAGTGGGTCCACGTCCTCGGTC
>JBDLIY010000167.1:0-8051 GCA_039714635.1 Planctomycetota bacterium | reverse complement strand
ATGGAGGACTTCGGAATCGACATCGTCCTCGACCAGGGGCCCGCCGCCCGGTCGATCAAGATCGATCTCCAGCGCTTCACCCTCATCGGCGCGACGACGCGCGAAGGGCAGCTCTCGGCGCCCCTGCGAAGCCGCTTCGGCATCCACGAGCGCCTCGATCTCTACCCGCAGGAGGACCTCTCCGACATCATCACGCGCTCGGCCCGGCAGCTCACCGTCGAACTGGAGGAGGACGCGGCCTGGTTCGTCGGCGGCCATTCCCGGGGCACCCCGCGCGTGGCCAACCGGTTCCTCAAGCGTCTCCGGGACTTCGCCCAGCTCGAATCCGACAACCGCATCACGATGGCCGTCGCCGGCAACGGCCTCGCCCGGCTCGGCATCGACGAGTTCGGCCTCTGCGACGTCGACCGCAAGATTCTCCGGACGCTGATCCGCGCCGACGGCTCCGCGGTCGGCCTGAAGACGATCGCCGTCTCCGTCGGAGAGGAGGAGCGCACGATCGAGGACGTCTACGAGCCGTACCTGATCCAGCAGGGCTTCCTTCTCAAGACGCCCCGCGGGCGCACGCCGACGCCGCGGGCGTGGGATGCCGTGCCGGACGTGCCCGGCCCCGAGGAAGGCCGGATGTTCCCTTGATGCGGTTCCTCCCCTTCCTCCTCCTCGCCGCGTGCGGCGGGGGGTCGACGCCCGAACCCGGACATCCTCCCGAGATCCGCGTCCTGCTCGCGACCTTCGCGCCGTCCGAGGCCGTGGAACTCGCCGTGGACGGCGCCTGGCGACTTCTCGACGCGGATACGGGCGAGGACCTCGAGAGCGGCCGGGATCTCCGGCGGTCCATCGCCGTCCGCTCCACCCGTCTGTCCCGGCCGCTCCGACTCGTGCCCGGGGACGGCCGGCTCCTCATCGAGGGCCGCCCCTATCCGGGCCACCTCCTGATCCGCGCGAACGGCGAACGCGCCGACCTGATCCTGTCCACGGACCTGGAGGACTACCTGCCCGGCGTGATCGCCGGGGAGATGTCCGCGAAATTCCATCCCGCCGCGCTGCGCGCCCAGGCCGTGATGGCGCGCACGTACGCCCGCCACCGGATGAAGGAACGCGGCGACGACGTTCCCTGGCACGTCACCGACGACACCCGCGACCAGGTCTACATCGGGCAGCCTCGCGATCCCGTCTTCGCCGACGCCGTGCAACGGACACGCGGGCTCATCCTCACCGGCGCCGCCGGCCCGCTGCCCGGCTGGTACCACTCCACGTGCGGCGGACACACCGCCTCGGCCCATGAGGTCTTCGGCGTTCCCGACTCGCCCGCGCTGGTCGGAGTCCCGTGCGGGTACTGCTCCATCAGCCCGCGGTTCCGCTGGGATCCCCCGATCCGTCTGCCCCTCGCCTACGTCGTGGAGCGGCTGGGGCTTACCTCCGCGCCCGCCGCCGTCACCGTCACGGAGCGCCGGCGCGACGGTCGCGCCGGACGTGTCCGCTTCGAGGCGGCTCCGCCGGTGGAGTTGACCGGCGAGGACCTCCGCTTCCGGCTCGGAGTGGAGAAGCTCCGCTCCACCCGGATCCACCGCATCCGGGTCGAGGGCGACGCCGTCGTCTTCGAGGGCGGCGGCTCCGGCCACGGCGTCGGCCTGTGCCAGTGGGGCGCCGAGGGCATGGCCCGGGCGGGGGCTTCGGCGGCCGACATCCTCACCCACTACGCGCCCGGAGCCGTCCTCGGGCGCATTTATTGATCCGGATTTTCTCCCGGACGAGTGATCATTCTGGTCGAAACAGGTACCAGCATGCGCGCCCTCGCAAAGACCATTCTCACGCTCCTCATCCTCGTCGCCTCCATCGGCGGCGTCTACTACGTCTACCGTGCCCGAACCGCGCGGCAGGACGGGGGGACGTACTCCATCCGAAGCGTCCCGACGGACCTCGCGCGGGATGTCGCGGCCCTGTTCGAGGCGGTGGAGAGGGCACCCGCCGCAGGGAACGGCCGCGGGCCGGCGGGCGATCCGGATGAGGCTCCCGACGGGACGGAGGCTCCGGGGAAGCCGGCGCCCGAGCGTACGCTCTTCGACCGGGCCAACGAGCACTACATGGTGGCCCGCTATGCCGACGCCGAGCCGCTCCTCCTCCGGGCCCTGTCCACGCCCGGCGGTTCGCCCGGTCGCCCGGCGGAACTCCTCGCCCGCACCCGCCTCTTCCTGCTGCTGCTTTCGGGCACACGCGCCGGGAGCGGTCTCGAGGGCCTGCCGATCGGCTACCTCATCATGACAAACGGCCGGCCGATGCTCGTCCGGGTCACGGAAGAGACGCCGGACGAGGTCTCCTTCCGGGCCCCCGGCGGCATCCGCAGCAGCGTGAAGAAGAAGGAAGTCCGTTCCGTCACGGTGGGACACACGCGGGCCCAGAAGCTGGCCATCTTCGAGCGCGAGTACCGCCTGCGCCACGAGACCACCCGCACGGCCGGCGAGTTCCTCGATCTCGCCCGTTTCTCCTCCGAGAGCGGCCTCGTCGACCACGTCACCTACTGCATGGAGCGCGCGATCGCGGCTCCCGGTGACGACGTCCTGGACACCCTGACCGAGATGTACGAATCCGCCGATCCCGAGCGCCAGGCCCTGATCGCCGAGTTGCTCCGGCGCTTCTACCCCCGGGCCGACATCAGCTCGAATCTCTACCGGCCCGACGTGACACGGCGGCCCATCGCGAAGCCCGAAGAAGTCCTCCCGGCGGACCCCGACGATCGCCCCAGCGGGATCGGCGGCACCGGGGAGCGGAAGACCCGCCCGGCCAACGGCGAGGTCGCGGCCCTTCTCGCGGAGGCCGAAGAGCATCGCAAGGTCGGCGACGAGTACTATCGGAAGGCGTTCGCCGGCGGCCCGAAGGCCAGCGATCACAAGGACAAGGCGCTCGCGGCCTACCGCAAGGCGCAGGAGATCTACGAGCGCGTCGAGCAGAAGTGGAACGTGGGCCTGGAGCGAACCTTCAAGGACATCCAGACCCGGGTCTACGACCTGCTGAAGAGCATCCGGTAGCCGGCTGTCGGGCGCGGCCGTCTCGTGCTGGGGAACCCATGATTCCGACAGCCGGCTTGTGGCCTGCGGTCACACTGCCTGCAGTCGGAGCATCCCTCGGCACGGATGTGCATTCGTGTGCTGATGCGGGGCCCGACTCGGGACGGGGCGGCCGCGACTGATTCTGTTGCCGACTCAAGGGTTACGGGGAAGATCCGTCGACCGCGGGACGTGGACCGGATGTGGCTCATCCCGCCTCAATGAAGGATCTCGTCCGTAAGTTCCCGGATCTCTCAGAGAGAGGCTTCCGAACGTCCCCCCGCCGGATGGTTGCGAACGTCGCGGGCGAGTGGGCCCTTTTCAGCACCGATCACAACATCCTGAAGCCGGGCGCGACCCGGTCAGGGAAGCGATCGCGGCGGGGGCCTGTCCCAAGCCGGCAGAGCGCTGTTCAAGACGTCGTTTGCCAGCCGGGGAGCACACCCGGGTCTGGAGTGCACGCGGAGGGAACGCCAGCCGACCAGTAGGCTGTCGGGCGCGGCCCAATCGTGCCGGGGAGCCCGCTCCTCCGACAGCCTAAAGTCCGTGCTTCCGGATCTTCGTCCGCAGCGTCGTCCGGTGGATGCCGAGGACCTTCGCCGCCTGGACCTGGTTGCCGCCCGTCCGTTCCAGCACCGCGGCGATGAGCGGCGCCTCGAACCGGTCCATCACCACCTGGAACACACCCTCCTCCGGGGGATCGTTCTCCAGCGCCCGATCCACGATCCCGCGGATGCGGTCCGAGTCTTCCTCCGGGCCCAGGTCCGCGCCCCGGATCACGTGCTCCGGCAGGTGCTCGGGGAGGATCGTCCCGCCCCGGGACATCACCACGGACCGCTCGATCGCGTTTCTGAGCTCGGTCACGTTTCCCGGCCACGAGTACTCGAGCAGCGTTCGCAGGGCCTCCTTCGTCATCGCCGCGCCCCCTCCTCCCCGACCGTCCAGGAAGCGACCGATGAGCAGGGGAATGTCCGCCCGACGCTCGCGGAGCGGGGGAATGCGGAGGGTCACCACGCCCAGCCGGTAGAAGAGGTCCTGCCGGAATCGCCCTTCCGCGACCTCGGTGTCGGGATCGCGCGTCATGGACGCCATCACCCGGGCCGTCAGCGGCTCCCGCTTCCCCTCTTCACCGGCCTCGTAGCTCCCCTCCTCCAGCAGGCGCGCGATGTCCGACTGCGCGGTCGGCGGCAGCGCGTGCACCTCGGCGAGGTAGACCGTGCCCCCTTCCGCTCTCACGAGCCGCCCCGGCTGCCCGGGGGCCCCGAAGATCTCCCGCAGGATCCGCGGCCCCGGCACGGCGCCGCAGTTCATCGGCTCGAACGGCCGGTCGGCGCGGGAGGACGAGTAGTGGATCGCCCGGGCGGTCATCTCCTTGCCCGTCCCGCTCTCGCCCACGATGAGCACGGGAGCGTCCGTCAGGCTCGCGGCCCCGATGCTCTTGAACACTTCCTGCATCCCCGGCGTACGTCCGAGCAGCGGCGCGAAACCCTCCCGGGGCCTCTCCGGCCGGGGGGCCGGCGGGGCGACTTCGGGCCGCGAGCCGATGACGATCTCCTCCGCCAGTCGCCGGCTGTCGAGGGCCCGCTCGATCACTTCCCCCATCGCCACGAGGTCCAGCGGCTTCAGGATGTAGTCCCAGGCGCCCCGCCGGACCGCCTCCACCGCCGTCTCCATCGTGCCGTAGGCGGTCACGACGATGATCGGCACGGTCGGGTCGATCGGGCGAAGTCGCCCGAGGGCTTCGAGGCCGCTCATGCCGGGCAGGCGCACGTCCAGGATGATGAGATCCGGCGCGAACGCCCCCGCCAGGCGGATCGCCGTTTCGGCCCGCGAGGAGACCCGCACCTCGTGGCCCTGCTTCTCGAAGTGCTTCTCGAACGCCCGGCAGATGCCGGGTTCGTCGTCGATCACCAGGATCCGCGCCACTACCTCACCTCCCCGCCTTCGGGAGCTCGAGCGTGAACGTCGTCGCGCCGCCCTCCCGCGCCCACGCAACCGTGCCGCCGTGCGCCCGGGCGATCGCCCGCGTCACGGACAGTCCCAGGCCGGTCCCGTCCGAGCGGCCCGTCACGAAGGGCAAAAAGATCCGCTCCGCCAGGTCCGCCGGCACGCCCGGGCCCTCGTCCGTCACGAGAATCCTCGCCGCGCTCGTGTCCTGCTCCACGCGGATTCCCACGGAGTCGCCCGGACCGGAAGCGTTCACGGCGTTCAGCAGCAGATTCACGGCCGCCTGCCTCAGACGGTTCGGATCGGCCGTCAGGGGTGCGGTCTCCGTGCTCGAAGGCCCCGCGAGCGCCACGTCCAGGTGCTCCGCCAGCGGCCCCACCATCCGCGCCGCCGCCCGGGCCACGTCCGCCAGGTCGGCCGCGCGCATCTCGTACCGCGGCTCTCCGGCGTAGAACAGGAGTTCCTCCACGGAGTGGTCGAGCCGCGCCGCTTCCGAGCGCAGCACGTCCACGTCGCGCCGCCCCGCTTCCCCCACCTCGTCCCGCAGGAGGTCGAGCGTCATCCGCATCGACGAGAGGGGGTTCCTCAGCTCGTGCGCGACGGCGGCGGAGAACTGGCCCAGCGTCGCCATCTTCTCCCGGGAGACCAACTCCTCGCGATAGCGGTCCAGCCGCGAGAGCATGTCGAGGAACGCCGCGCGCAGTTCCTCCACCTCGCGACCGCCCCCCGAGGGCAGATCGGGACGCACCCGGGCCTCCCGGATGCCCGCGACCGCTCCGGCCAGCCGGCGGATCGGCCGCATCACCGTTCCCGCGAGCGCAAGCCCCAGGAGCACCGTCACCGCGAGGCCGATCGAAGCGATCATGAGGACGCGCCGACGCGCCGACGACTTCGCCGCCTCGACGGGCGCCGCCCGGGCCAGGAGGAAGACCGGGCGACCCAGCACGACGCCCCGCGCCGCCCGGTACTCCACCCCGTCGAGCACGACCGCGAAGCGGTCCGCCACCCGCGGTCCCGTGAGCAGTTCCCGGGCCGCGCGCCGTCCGACCGTCGACGCCGCGACGGAAAGCCCATCGGGCGCCGACACGACGATCTCGAACCCCGACAGGTCGGCCACCTGGCTCAGGTGCCCCGCCGACTCCTCGCGCACCGCGGCCTCGATGACGAAGAACTCCGGGTTCGCGGAGATCGTGGCGAGCGTGCCGGCCACGCGCTCCTCGAGGCCCCGCTCCACCGTATCCGCGGCGATCCGCACCGACGCGTAGCCCACGAACGAGAAGGCGGCGAGGAACAGCAACGCCAGCGGGACCGTGAGCCGGAGCAGCAGACTCATCGGTCCGGCCGCCCGGCGGCCTTCCCGGGCAGGATCTCCATCTTCGAAACGAGCAGGTGGGAACGTCCCTCGTCCACGTCCGTCACCATCAGGCGCCCGTTCACGCCGACCCGCTTGCCCACGTAGTCCGCCAGCCGGAAGGCCTTCGACTCGAGGTGGAACAGGACGCGGCCCTTCGCGACGAGAACGTAGCCGCCTTCGCGCTTCTCGATCGTCCCCACCGCGCGGTACGGCTCCTCCCGGCGCGTTTTCATCGCCTCGGCCCGCTTCCGCGCGTCCTCGTACAGCTTCCGGGCCCGCGCCAGCATCTCGCGGACCTTCGCCACCTCCTCGGCCCGCTCCTTCGAGAGCTTCGCGAGGCGATCCTCCAGTTCCCGCGCGTCCTTCCTCAGGGCCACCAGCGAGAGCAGCGCGTTCGCATAGCCCCGGGTGAGGTCGTCGTCACTCGAAAGCGCGATCCGCGTGAGGCGTTCCTGCTGCTCGGCGACGTCCCCCTTGCCCGCGAGAATCTCCTTCCCGAGGGCGAGCACCGCCTTCCGCCGGGCCGCGCGCTCTTTCGCCGCCCGGATCTTCGCTTCCCGCTCGGGACTGTCGCCCAGGAGCGCCACCCGTCGCTTGGCCGCGTCCCGCTCGAGGGCGGCCCGATACTCCTTCGGAGGACCGAGTTCCTTCACCAGGTCCTCGAAGACCCACGCCGTCGCCCGGGCCGGGGAGATGACGCGCACCCACTCGCCCTCCTCGCCGAGAACGGTCAACTCCTCGCCGCGTTCCAGCCGGGTATCGAGCGGCTCGTGGTCCTTGCTCGCCGTGGCCCGCAGCAGCACCCGCTCCGCCGTCACCTTCGCCGTCCCGTCGTCCCCTCTCTCGACGAGACTTCCGTGAACGAAACAGGCGAAGCCGCCGGGGACGCGCGCCTTCTTCCAGCGGCCCTCGTTCCCGACGACGACGATCCGCGAGTCCCGGGCCAACTTTCCGAGCACGGGATACCGGGTGGCCGGCCCCGAACGGAGATGCACCTCGTCGCCCGCCACGGTGTAGACCGTGCCCTCGCCGGCCCACGCGACCTCACCGGAGGAAACGAGAAGAAGGAACGCCAGGCACCACCTGCTCATGCACGAAGCTTAGCCGGACCCTTCCCCCCGTGCCAGACGAACCGCGTCCGAAGAATCTTCCCGCGGCCCGCGCCCTCCTGCTCTGATGCGTCCATGGACGTCCGGCCGTTTGCGTACATGAAATGGGCGAAGGACCTCGTCGGGTCCCGCCGTTACGATCTCGCCTGCTCCGGCGTTCCCTCCGCGCCCCTTCCGCCCCAGAAAGACCCCGCCGCGAACCGAGTCGTGCCCGTCGGGGACGGCGATCCGGTCGTCGAAGGGCTCATCGCCGACCGCTACGGCGTGCCGCCGGATCACGTCTTCTTCCTGCCCGGCTCGACGCTCGGGAACTACGTGCTCCTCTCTCTCCTCGTCGACCGTGGCGACCGTGTCCTCGTCGAGAGCCCCGCCTACGAGAACCTCCCGGGCCTCGTCCGTCTTCTCGGCGCCGAACCGGTGCCGCTGACCCGCCGCGCCGCCGACGGGTGGAGCGTCGATCCCGACGAGGTGGAAGCCGCGTTCGCGTCCGGCATCCGCACGGCGTTCCTCACCGACCTCCACAATCCCACCGGGACGCGCCTGCCCCCGGAGACGATCGAGGCGATCCGCGCCTCGGCGGGCCGTCACGGGGCCCGC
>JBDLIY010000166.1:0-8074 GCA_039714635.1 Planctomycetota bacterium | reverse complement strand
CTCGGACTGGATCTCGCCTTGCGAAACCAGCGGGTCGTCGGAACGGCGGCCACCGTTGCGATCCTTCTTCTCCTGGCCGCGATGACCTGGTTGCGGAACGAGGTCTGGACCTCCCGCGTTCGTATGTGGGAGGACGTGACCGCGAAGTCGCCGGCGAAGGCGCGCGGGTTCTACAACCTCGGTCTTGCCTGCGGCGACCGCTCGCCACCGGCCATGCGGGCGTTCCGGGAGGCAGTGAAACTCGGGCACGGGAGCCTCTCCGTCCAGTGCCTCATGGAACATCGCGTTGCCCGGTGGGGAAGTTTCGACGACGTCCGGGGCGACATCCGCCTGCTTCTCGATGCCGGCGAGAACCAATGGGCCGAGATCTACCTGCAGGACATCAGGCATGATCTGGGCGACGACCCTCGCATCGTCTTCGAGGAGGCCCGCAACTACGCGCTCTGGGGTGCGTTCTCCGAAGCCGAAGAGTGCCTCGGGTGGGCCATCGAACTCGGCTTCGACGACCGCACCGCGCTCCTCGCCGAACCGGCCTTTCGGAAACTCCGCCACCGACCCCGTTTCCGACAGCTCGTTTCGAAGCTCGAGTGACCGGGCTATCCTGTCGGACATGAGAACCACCGCCCTCCTCGCGCTCCTCTGCGTCGCCGCCTGCGCCACGGGGCCGCAGATCGAAGCCACCGCCCGCCCCGGCGTCGACTTCTCGCAGTTCCAGACCTGGGACTGGATCCCGAAGGAGCACGAGCGCGTTCCCGACGCCTTCGCCCAGAACGAGCAGGCCGATCGGCGACTCCGCGCCGCGATCGAATCCCACCTCGCGCTCGAAGGACTGAAGCGGTCCCCGGAGAACCCCGACCTCTACGTCACCTACGTCACCGGCGTGAAGGACAGCCTCGGCGAGACGGTCTGGGGGCAGGGCTACGGCGCCACGGGGCCCGGGCGCTCCCACGGGGCGATGAACCGGCGGGAAGCGCAGATCATCATCGAGTTCGTCGATACCAGGTCGATGGAGCGCGTCTGGCGGGGGTGGGGGAAGATCACGATCGACCACTTCCAGGACGCGAGCCCGATCGCGCAGGAAGCCCTCGACGCCCTGTTCGAGCTCTACCCGCCGAAGTAGGGAAGACCGGCTTCAGTCGGCCGGCATCGGCGGCGGCGGGGGCGGCGGGTATCGCTGGTCGGTGAGGCCCGAGTCCCAGACGATCCCCGGCTCGTGGTCGACGTCGTAGCCAAGGCGGGTGATCTCCGCCTCCGAGGAGCGATCGCCATGCTCGGTGGCCTTGAGGGCGATGCGGGCCGCCGCCTGGCTCTTCGCCACGATGTGCAGGACGCGGTACAAGGCCTGCCCGTCGTCGTCGCGGCCGGAGAAGCGGACTTCGTAGCGCTTCGGCAGCGGGCGGCCGCGCAGCTCGCCGAGGACGACGGCCACCGCGGGCCAGGACTGGTGGACGCGGGCCGCCGCTTCGAGCATGGGGAAGGCCTCGTCGGCGCGACCGAGCTCCGCGAGGACCAGGCCGTACCAGCCGCGATCCTCCGCCGTCGCGTCCGGGGCGATCACCGCCATCTCCAGGCAGCGCCCCGCCTCCTCGAAGTCCTGCCGCTCGGCGGCGAGGCGGCCGAGGATCTGCCAGCCGGCGGCGAAGGAGTCGTCGAGCGCGACCGCTCGCGCGGCCACCTCGCCGGCTTCCGTCGATTCCGGGTTCTCCTTGAGGAGCAGCTCCGCGCAGGAGTGCTGGTAGATCGCCCAGTCCGGGGCGCGCTCGACGGCGGCGCGGATCATCCGGACCGCCGCCGCGTACTCCCCGAGATCCTCCGAACACCAGGCCATCTCCGCGTGGACCGCCGGGTGGGTGTCGTCGACGGAGAGCTCCCGATCCAGGATCCAGAGCGCCATCCGCTGGTGGCCCTCGGTGCGGAGGATCTGGCCGAGGTGGAAGTGGGCGTCGGGGATGCCGGGGTTCCGGCGGATGGCCGAGATGAAGTAGCGGGCGGACTCGCGATCGCGATCCTGCGCCTTCAGCGCGAGGCCCATGTTGAAGTCGAGGTCCTCGTGGGCGAGGCCCTGGCTCGTCGCCGCCCGGTAGAGATCCTCCACCCGGGCGAACCGCTCGTGGAGGTGGTGGATCCGCATGAGGTTGATGTAGGTGCCCGGCTCCCCGGGCTCGCGCGCCAGGAAGTCATCGAAGACCTCCCGGGCCCAGGCGTCGTCGCCCTCGTCCTTGCTGCGCCGCATCATCCGCGCCACCGCGGTCTGGTAGCGGAGGTGGTCGTCGCCACGGTGGTTGTCCACCGCGAGTTCGATGATGTCCCGGGCGTCCTCGTAGTCGCCGAGTTCGAGCGTCGTCGCCAGGCCGTAGTCGAGCGCCGTGTAGTTGTCCGGCATCCGGTTCAGGAGCTTCCGGCAGGTCCGCCGGCAGGGCTCGTAGAGGTCCAGGCTCCACTGCGCCTGGGCGAGGTACTCCAGCACTTCGATCTCCGGCTCGAACCGCTTGAGGTAGCGCTGCGCGGTCCGCACCGCCTCCGCCGCGCGGTCGCTCGCGATGCAGGCGTCGCAGAACATGGCCACGACGGCCGCGTCGGAGTCGTACTCGAAGAGCAATTCGAGCGCGACGCCGTACGCCTCCTCGAAGCGCTCCGCCTCGAGGAGATCGCGGCAATCCTCCATCCGGGACTGGTACTCGCCGAAATCCACGTCGGAAGGTTACTCGCTGGGCAAAGGAAACTTCCCGATTCGACGGAGGGCGGCCCCGAACCCGGGGACCGCCCTCCGGAGTGTTCGCAGCCCGACGGGCCCGTCAGTCCTTCGTCAACGCCTTCGGGTCCAGGCCGAGTTCCTCCGCGTGGGCGATGAGCCACTTGCGGAAAGAGGTCGCGTCCTTGAACTCCTGGCCCGTCATCTTCTTCACGGCCTTCTGGAGTTCCTGCATGTACTCGCGGATGAGGGGTGCGGGCGGCTTCTTCGGCTTCACGTGGCCGTACTTGGCCTTCCACTTCGCCTCGGCCTCGCGCTGGTCCGCGTCGCCGGAGCGGGTCTTGTCGACCTTCACCTCGCCGGTGGACCACTTGAGCGCCCGACCGCCGTACTCCGACATCCAGAGGAGGAAGGGGAGGGCCCGCTTGTCGTTCAGCACGCCGAACGTGCGGACGACCTCGACCGTCACCCACTTGTACTTCTGCTCGTTGAGACGGGAGGCGGCCGCCTTCAGTTCCTCGAGGGCGTCCATGTACTTCAGCTTGCCGATGGAGCGCACGATGGAGCGCTGGACCTCGGGGAAGTCCTCGTTCTTCCCGAGCGCGACCTTGAGGACGCCGCCGGCCTTCGGCACGTTGAAGGTGAAGTCGGCGAAGAGCTGGGCGGTCGCGTCGCGGACGTCCGCGCTCCGCTCGTAGAGCGGCTTCTTCGCCAGCTCGTCGATGACCATGTCGTGGTGGATCCGCGCGAGGTCGAAGACGGCCTGGACCCGCTTGCCGACCTTCTTGCTCTTGTATTCCTTCTTGAAGAGACCGATGGAGACCTTCGCCTGCTTCTCCAGGTTCTTCTGGCGCTGGACCTCCTTCGGGTCCTTCTCCGGCGCCTCCTCCGCGTCCTTGCCCTTCTTGCCCTTCTCGGCCTTCTTCGGCGCGGCCAGGGCCAGGACCCCGGTCCCCAGGAACGCGGCGACCAGCAGGATGATGAAGGGAGTTCTCATTTCCAGTTCCCTCACTCTTTGTTCTCTACCTTGAAGAACTTGTAGACGCCCCCGTTCTGCTCCGCGAGCTTGCGGAGGAAGGGCGTCGAGAAGTTGAGGATCGCGATGACGTGGATGCGGATCTTCCGGAGGCGGTTGCGCATCCGGACCTCCTCGAGGATCTCGTCCGAGTTCCGGTCGGACGGCGCGCCGTCCGAGAGGAAGAAGATCGTGTCCACGCCCGACCGGTAGTTCTTGTCCGCCGCCCCGGGCCCGGCCATTTCGAAGGCGAAGTCCAGCGCCGCGCCGGCCGCCGTCGCCTCCTCCACGTCGAGCTCCTCGATCCAGTTGACGGCACGCAGCTTGTTGCGCGTCTTCGCCTTGATGACCTTGCCGCCGTTCCAGGGCGTGATCTTCTCCGAGAAGGAGACCATCTCGAACTGCTGGTCCGCCCGGAGGTTCTTGATGACGAAGGCGAGGTGGGCCTTGGCGAGGTCGAGGCGGTCCTTGATCTTCCACCACTGGATCGTGCTCTCGAACTTCTCGTCGTCCTTGTTCTCGCCGTCCTTCTCATCGCCCGTCGTGGCCGCGTCGCGCATCAGCTTCATCTTGTCGATGTCGATGGCCGTCTTCATCGACTTGCTGACGTCGATGATGAACAGCACGCGGTCGGAGACGACCTTGATGCCGAAGTACGTCGGCTCCTTCACGACGGAGCCGCCGCCGCCCTTCCCGGCGGGCGGGTTCTCCGGCGGCTTCGGATCGCCCTCCGGCTTCTCGTCCTTTTCGTGGAACCACTTCCGCCAGGCGTTCGCGTCCCGGCCGAAGTCCTTCCCGGTGATCTTCTTCAGCGCGATCTGGATGTCGTGCCGGAGCCGGCCGCGCTCGTTCATGAGGCGGTCGATCAGGTGGATGACCCCCTTCTCCTCCTTGAACGAACCCAGCGCCTCGATCGCCGCGAGCCGGACCTGCCAGTCCTCGTGCTCGAGGTGGGGGATGACGAGGTCGATCTGCTCCCGGAGGCCCTTCTCGCCGGTGATGGCGAGGGCCATGGCGAGGACGCGGGAGTCCTCCTCCTTCTTCAGGAGATGGACGAGGGCGCCGGTGACGCCCGGGTCGTCGATGCGGGCGAAAGCCTCGACGACGGCCGTCCGCTCGAGCCACTTCTTCTTCCCCTTCGCCGTCTTCACGAGCCAGGAGATGATCGCCGGGTCCTTCGTGGCCCCGATGATGCGGATCGCGGAGTCGAGGACGCCGTAGTTCCGCTCCTTGCCGACGACGTTCTCCACGAGCAACTCGACGGCCCCCATGTCCGTGAAGTCGGCGAGCTTCCGGACCGCCTCGCGGCGGACCTTCGGATCCTCGGACCGGTAGCCCTTCTCGAAGGCCTCCTTCGCCTCCTCCCACGCCTTCTTCCGCTCCTTCTCCGCCTTGCGGTCGGCGGCGCGGTCGGCCCGGACGGGGGTCCAGGCGGGGGCGAACGTGAAGAGCAGGAGCACGACGGCGACGACCGCCGCCCTCGGACGGATCAGCATGAATCGGACCTCCTGGCGCGCGTACCACAATTGTACCGGAGGGCGCGGCAGGAGGAAGGCCTTGCCGGAGGCCGATGTTCAGGGGCGCGGGCGGGCGGCATTGCGTACACTGGGCCCACGGTCGGTTCGCGTCGCCGATGAGGTGCGTACGGATGCTCAGGAGACTGTTCGAGAGGCTGAAGAGGATCCAGAGGCCGCTGATCCTGATCGTTCAGCGCGTCATCCTCCAGAGCTCTCTCTTCTTCCTCTACTACCTCGGGTTCGGGCTCTCCCGCGCCTTCATGACGGTCTTCGCCCGTCGGACGCTGTATCATCGGCCCCGGTCCCGACCGTCGAGGGAGACGTACTGGCGGGAGGCCGAAGGCTATGACCTCGACCCGAACCGGTTGATCCGGCAGTCGTAGACGTCGAGCGAGGTGGAACACGAAACGGATCTGGTTCATCTTCCGCGAGATGATCCACGTGATCAGGGCTCACCGCATGTACGTCATCGCGCCCATCCTGATCACGCTGGTCATCCTCGCGTTCTTCGCCTTCATCCTCGGCCCCACGGCCGTCCTGACCTTCATCTATGCCGGACTCTGAGTCGAGGATGCGGCCAGAAGCGGTGGAGGGCGCCGCGGAGCCCCGCCCGGCCCGGCCCGAACCGGACGCCGTCCTCGACGTGACCGGCGTCCCGTGCCCACGCTCCAGTTCCCACGCCCTGACCCGGCTCGAGGTCATGGACGAGGGCGAGCTTCTCGAGCTTTCGATCGCCGACGGTGAGGCCCGGGAGAACGTTCCCGCGACTCTCGCGCAGGAGGGACACGTCGTGCTGAGCACTCTCCGGAAGGGCGACCGCCGGGTCCTTCTCGTGAGGAGGGGAAGCGATGTCTGAACGCCGTCTCTGCACCCGATGCGTCCTGCCGGAGAGCGAACCGGAGATCCGGATCGGGGACGACGGTCGCTGCAGCGTCTGCGTCGAGCACGACCGCGCCGCGGCGGCGGCCCCCCCGTCCGTTCCCCAGGAATCCGACTTCCTGAAGATGCTGAAGAAGCACCGGGGGAAGTCGGAGCACGACTGCCTCGTCATGTGCAGCGGGGGCAAGGACAGCACGTCCGCTCTCTACTACATGAAGAAGCGCTACCGGATGAACCCGCTGGCGTTCACGTTCGATCACGGTTTCGAGACCGACGACGCCCTCCGGAACGTCCGTCGCGCCGTCGAGATCCTCGACGTGGACTACCTGCAGTACCGCTCGACGTTCATCCACGACATGGTCTCGCACCTCCTGGAGACCGATTCCCGCGCGGTGATCTGTCACCTCTGCTCGATCTGGTACATGGATCTGACCTTCCGGATCGCGGCCCGGTTCCGGATCCCGATCATCATCGCCGGCTGGACGAAGGGGCAGTCCACCGACGAAGGCGTGATGAGCAAGTGCGCCTGCAACGTCACCGATCCCGAGTTCCTGCGGATGGGCGAGGCCACGCAGGCGTTCCTCGACCGGCTGGGCGACCTTCCGAAGTACCGGGATTTTCCCCGCAGCATGGAGGAGGTGCTCCGCCGCGCCCGGAAGCGGTTCAAGTCCGTCGTGCTCTCCCCGCACTGGTTCCTCCCGACCGAGGCGGACGAGTACGTCCGGATGCTCGGGCGGGAGCTGGGGTGGGAGTACCCCCGTGAGAGCTACCCCGCGAAGTCCACGAACTGCCTCCTGAACTTCGTGTCCGTCCACAACTCGATGAAGCACTTCGGCTACACGCACTACCACGTGGAGATGAGCAAGCTGATCCGGCAGGGAATGATGACGCGCAAGGAGGCGCTGGAACTCCTCGAGATCGACTTCGACGTCCCGTTCCTGAACTCCATCGTCGAGAAGCTCGGCCACACGTTCCCGGATGAGTGATCGGACCTTGACGAACGACACCCCGACCATCCCCCGCGACTCGATCGTCCTCGGCGTGTCGTGCCACTACCACGACGCCGCGGCCTGCCTCGTCCGCGACGGCGAGATCGTCGCGGCCGCCCAGGAGGAGCGCTTCACGCGGCAGAAGCACGCGGCGGAGTTCCCGGTCCGCGCGGTGAACGCCATCCTCCAGGAGGAAGGCCTCTCCGTCCTCGACGTCGGCTGCGTCGCGTTCTACGAGAAGCCGTACGAGAAGCTGGTGCGGACGGTCATCAGCCACCTGGGGGCCTGGCCGCTCTCCTGGCGGAACTTCCGTCGCAGCATGCCGGAGTGGCTCGGGAAACGCCTGACGCTTCCGCTCGACGTCCAGGCCGATCTCGCCTACGACGGGCCGGTGGTCTTCGTGAAGCATCACCTGGCCCACGCCGCGAGCGCGTTCCTCGCCTCGCCCTTTCCGGAGGCGGCGATCCTCACCGCGGACGGCCTCGGGGAGTGGGCCACCACGAGCTTCGGCGTCGGCCGCGGGACGGACATCGAGATCCTCCGGGAGCTCCACTATCCGGACTCCCTGGGCCTCGTCTACTCGGCGGTGACGACGCACCTGGGTTTCCGCGCGCTCAGCGGCGAGGGCCGGGTCATGGCCCTCTCGGATTTCGGGGAGCCGCGCTTCATCGACGACTTCCGGGAGATCATCCCGGTGAAGGAGGACGGCAGCTTCCGCGTCGACGATCGCTACTTCCGTTTCGTGCGGGGCCGCCGGATGTACGGCCGGCGTTTCGAGCGCCGATTCGGGCCGGCGCGGCGGCACGGTGACGAGATCACGGACCGCCACCGGGACATCGCGGCCAGCCTGCAACTGCACCTCGAGGAGATCCTGCTCAGGATGGCGCGGCACGTTCACTCCGTCACGGGCATGACCCGTCTCTGTACCGCGGGCGGCGTCTTCCTCAACTGCGTGACGAACTCCCAGATCCTCGAGGAGACG
>JBDLIY010000165.1:0-8088 GCA_039714635.1 Planctomycetota bacterium | reverse complement strand
CCCTCCGGAACTCAACCCAGTGCACCGGCATCTCGTTCGACGGTCTCGGTTGCTTCCCCCACCGCAGCCCGAGCGGCGCACAGATTCTCCCAAGCCAGTCGCCGGCTTCTGCAAGGTAGTCCGAGCCCATCCGGAAGATGCCGGGCCCGATCTCGACGAACTCGACGCCCTCGTAGGTCTGCTTGTTCCCGGTCGGCTCGCAGTACGGGTCGAGGCCATAGCGGAGGTAGTACTTCACCGGCGGGAGCCCGGCGAGGGTCCAGGCGACGATGCCACCGCCGACAAGGAAGAGCGCCAGGACGGAGAGCAGGACGCGGCGGCGGGTGACGCGGATCATGGAACTCACCCTATCCCGGAGCCCGCGGGTTTCAAGTGCCGCTTCCCGGCGCTGGCTGAACCATGCGGGACCGGATCGAGGGCGAACCGAAAACGGCGGAGAGCGAGCAAGGGGCAGGAATCAAAATGGCGAGCCCGTAGGGATTCGAACCCCAAACATCCGGTTCCGTAGACCGGTGCTCTATCCAATTGAGCTACGGGCTCGCCGTGGAGACCGGGTATTGAACCGATGGATCGGCCCCGCGGCAAAGATTATCCAGCGTCGGGGTCCGGTTCCGCCCTGCGGATCCGCTCCAGCAGCCACACCGCGACCGCCAGGCCGACCACCGCCGCCGGGAGCGGCCAGGCCGGGATCTCCACGTTCTCGAGGTCCTCGAGGAACAGGATGCTGTTGTTGATCAGGTGCGCCAGGATCGCCGGCCACACCGAACCCGTCGCCACGCAGACGTAACCCAGCCAGATCCCGATCAGGCCCGTCGTCAACAGCTTCGTCGGCTCCAGGTGGAACAGCGCGAACAGCAGCGCCGTCACGAGCACCGCCACCCACGGGCGCGCCCGCTTGCGGAAGGCCGACAACACGAAGCCGCGGAAGAACAACTCCTCCACCACCGGCGGGATCAGGAAGAGCGGCCAGATGCCGAGCGTGTCCTTGATCTGCTCGAGCGCCTTCGCCAGGTGCTCCAGCGTCTCCTCGGAACCCTCCGCCACCCCCGAGACCTCGTGCACGAACATCGTCAGCACGAGCACCGACGGCGCGCCGATCACCACCGCGAGAAGCGAGAGATGACTCCGCGGACGGCCGAGACGGAACGTCTTCACCGGGTCGAGGCGATACCACCAGGCGGCGAGGATCGCCAGGCCGAGCGTCAGGCCGAGCTGCTGGATCAGGAAGCCCACCGCCGGGTTCGCCATGAAGCGCGGCACGATGAAGAAGACGAGCGCCAGGCTGCCCGTCGCGAGGAGCATCGCCTGGCCCGGCGTGGGAACACTGCCCGGCTTCGTCGCGCGCTGGATCAGCGTGAACTCCGAGCCGCCCGGGTCGCGGAACAACACGTCCTCGCGGTTGAACATCGAGACCGTCCACCAGATCGCGATCGCGGCGACCGACGCCGTCGCGAGCAGGACCTGGAAGATGTCCGCGCCCGAGGCCGTGCCGAGCATCAGGTCGCGCACGAGCAACACCGCGCCGGCGACGGGGATCAGGGCGAAGCTGTCGAGCTTCGTCTCCGGGATCAGCGCCACCATCGCCAGCGGCATCACCGCGATGAACAGCGGCGTCAGGTAGTGCTGCCCCTCCTTGTAGGTGCGGGCGAAGGTGCTCATCGCCAGAGCGACGGCCGAGAACAGGCCGGCGATCGGCAGCAGCGCGATCACGATCACGACGCCCACGAACGGGGAAATCGACAGACTCATGTCACCGCGGCCCGCCGGCATCATGCCCGCGAAGTGGGAGAAGGTGATCGCCATGGAGGCGAAGTTCAGCAGGGCCGTGAACACCGTCATCGTCAGCACGGTGAGGTACTTCCCGAAGACGACCTCCGTCCGCGTCGCGGGACAGACGAGGAGCGTCTCCATCGTCCCGCGCTCCTTCTCCCCCGCCATGATGTCGATGGCCGGGTAGAACGCGCCGGAGAGCGCCATCACGACGAGCATCAACGCGAGGAGCGGGCCGAACTGCTTCGCGCCCCGCTGCTCCGTGGAGGCCTTGTCCGCCGGCGTCACGTCGATCGGCTCGATGTCGGCCTCGGACAGGCCGCGCTCCTTCATCACCTCGCGGCTCAGCTTGTAGAGCACCCTGCCGATCTTCTTGCGGGCCTGCGCCGAGGCGTCGCGGGTGCTGTCGAAGTGGATCGCCAGGTGCCCCTGCCGACCGCCCTCGATCTCCCCGTCGAACGCCTCGTCGGGCTCCACCCAGGCCTCGATGACGCCGGCGGCGAGATCCGCGGCCGGATCCTCGCTGGTGACGACCTCGTACTTCGCTTCCTCCGCTCCCGCCCGGAGTCTGTCGGCGAGGTCCGGCGCGAGGTCGACCCGGGCGATCGCGACCGGCTGGCTCCGGCCGGCGATGTCCGCGCCCTTCTTCATCAGGACCTGGGAGAACCCGATCATCAGCACCGGGTAGAGCAGGATCGGCAGGACGATGGAGATGAAGAGCGTCCGCCGGTCGCGGAGCGTGTCCCGCATCTCCTTTGCGAAAACGAGGCGGACGTTGCGCGCGGTCACGAGTCGTCCCCCCGCTCTCCTTCGGGCCCGGCGTCGAGCGTCGAGCCCGGCGCCACGCGGTCGAAGAAGATCGACTCGAGACTGCCGCCGGCCGTCAGCTCGCCGAGCGTGCCGTCCGCGAGGATCTTCCCCTCGGAGATGATCGCCACGTCGTCGGCGAGGCGCTCGGCCTCCGAGAGGACGTGCGTCGACAGGATGATGCTCTTCTTCTGCTCCCGGGCGAGCTCGAGGAATTCCACGATGGTCCGGGCCACGAGGACGTCCAGGTTCGCCGTGGGCTCGTCGAAGATGAGCACCGGCGGGTCGTGGACGATGGTGCGGGCGATGGAGAGCTTCTGCTTCTGGCCCGAGGAGAACGTGCCCGCCTGGCGGTCGGCGAAGTCCTCCATCCGGAGGAGCTTGATGATCTCGTCGACGCGCGGGCCGATCCGCGACTCCTCCATCTGGTAGAGGCGGCCGAAGTACGCGATCATCTCGCGCGCCGTCATCCGCTCGTAGACGCCGGTGCCGCCGGAGAGGAAGCCGATGCGGCGGCGCACGCCGAGGGGGTCCTCGTTCACGTCGAGGCCGTCGATCCGCGCGGTGCCGCGCGTCGGCGTCAGAATCGTCGCGAGCATCCGGAGGGTCGTCGTCTTCCCGGCGCCGTTCGGGCCGAGGAGGGCGAGGATCCGCCCGGGGCGCGCGGTGAAGGAGACTTCGTCCACCGCGACGACCTCGCCGCGAGGACCTCCCTTGAACACCTTCGTGAGAGCGTCGGCCTCGATCACCGGTTCAGGAGTCTCCCTCGACCTCTGCCTCGTTCCCGGCCTCGGCCTCGTCTTCGACGGGGGCGTCCGCTTCCGCCGCGCCATCCTCGGAAACCCGTCCGAGGACGACGGTGATGTTGTCCTTCCCCCCGGCGTTGTTCGCCTCGTCGACGAGGGCGTCGACGGCGGCCTCCTGGTCCTCCCGGTAGAGCGCCATCAACTCCTCGATCCGCGGATCGGGGACGAGGTCGGAGAGGCCGTCGGAGCAGAGCAGGAACACGTCGCCGGGGCGGGCCGACCGCGCGGAGAGCGTCGGCTTCACGCAGAACCGCGTGCCGATGGCGCGGGTGATGATGTTCCGATGGTTGGAGGTCAGCGCCTCCTCCGGGGTGATGAGCCTCGCCTTCAGCTGGGTGTTGATGAAGGAGTGGTCCTCGGTGAGGAGCTCGAGGGCGCCGTCGCGGAACCGGTAGACGCGGCTGTCCCCCACGTGGCCGACGACGGCGAAGTCCGTCTGCTGGTACAGGATCGCCACCGTCGTCCCCATCTCCTGGTACTTCCCGTCCGAGCCGCCCCAGGTCGAGACGGCCTCGTTGACGTCGCGGATCCAGCCGTCGAAGAGCGTGATGAGGTGATGGGCGGCGCCGCTGCCGTCGTCGCGCGTGCGGTCGCGGTAGGAATCCGGCATGTACTTCTTCACGTTCGCCTTGAAGCTCGAGACGAAGAGCGAGGACGCCACCTCGCCGAAGTCTCGGCCGCCCATGCCGTCCGCCACGACGGCGAACCGGCAGTCGTCGGAGGCGTAGAACGTGTCCTCGTTCAACTCCCGGCGCCGGCCGACGTCCGTCTTGCCGCAGAATGAGATGCTCACGGGCACGCTGACTCCGATGGTTCAGGTTCGTCTTCCGCCGCCATCATAGGCCGTCCGCCGCGGGACGAACCACCAAACCTCTCCATCGGCAGGACCTCAGTCCTTCTCGACCCGGGGATCGAACAGCACCGCCGTGTCCAGGTCGGGGCCGTGGAAGTCCGGGCCCAGGCCGCCGGTGATCAGGAAGCGACCGTCCCCCAGCGGGCTCACCGCGGAGTAGGCGCGCGGGTCCGCCAGGTAGACGCCGTGTTCCGGATGGGCCGCGATGCCGAAGTAGCGCCCCGTCGGGCCGTAGTCCTGGACATACTGCTCCATCGTCGCGTGGATGAAGGACAACTCGAAATCGATTCCGCCGAGGTTCAGGACCTCCCCCGGCCGGAACTCGAAGTGCAGCGCGGCGGAGCGCACGGCGCTGGACTGGTTCGCGGTCGGCGTGAAGACGTCCTTCTCCGGGTCGTAGAGCTCGCCGGTCCGGTTGCCGCCGTCCGAGAGGAAGACGACGCCATTCGGCATGAGCACGGAGCCGTGCAGCGACCGCACCGCGTACATGCCGGCGAGGATCGTCGAGAAGCGGTCCGTCACCGGGTCGTAGATCTCGGCGATCCGGTTGCCGCTGCCGCCGGTGATGAGCACGCGGCCGTCCAGGAGCCGGGTCGCGCGGTGGCCGGCCCGGAGCATCGCCATCTCGTTCCCGGTGAACGAAAACGACTCGTCCGCCGGATCGTAGATCTCCGCCGACCGGTGCCAGACCGTGCCGCCGGACGCGTCCTTCGTCCGCCCTCCGGTCACGAGGACCCGGCCGTCGAGCAGGGCGGTCGCCGTGTGGAACGTCCGCTCGTGGTTCAGCGGCGTCGTCGGGATGAAGTCCAGCGTCGCCGGAGAGAAGAGGTCGACGCTGGTCAGCCCCCGGAAGTCCTCCGGCCGTTCACCGCCGGCGAGCAGGACGAGGCCGTTCGACATCTTCGTCGCCGTGTGGTTCCCCTTCCCCTCGGACAGGCCGCCCATGGCGAGGAAGAAGTCGTTGCGGCCCGAGTCGTAGATCTCCGCCGACGCGGTGACATCGGTGCCGGAGCGGTAGCCGCCGGCGATCAGCACGAAGCCGAGGGGCAGCGCCGTGGAGGTGTGGCTCGACCGCCCCACCGCCAGCTTCTCGAGCACCGCGGTGAACTGCAGCTGGTGCACGGGCTTCGGAGACGGCCAGGGCCCGGTGGAGAAGGGAGAGTCGAACTCCCGGTGGAGGAGCGTTCCGCCGTCGGACATCAGACCCGTCGTGGCAACGATCCGATAGCCCGTCGCGGTGTCGAACCACGGGTCCGGCGTGAAGGTGACCCGGAGCTTGTCGGTCGAGATCGAGTGGAAACCCGGGTGACGCGTCCCGTCGTCCTGGCGCTCGACGTACAGGGAGAGATCGGTCACTGAAAGGGGATCGACCGCGCTGGTGAGGAAGACCGTGACGGGGCTGTCGTTCGGCAGCGAGGACGAGCCGGAGCGGGGATCGACCGCCCGCACCGCGAAGTTGCCCGTCGATGGGCCGCCTCCGCCGCCACCACCGCCGCCACCGCCGCCACAGGCCGTGGTGAGGGAGAGCACGACGGCGAGGAGCAGGAGCATGTGGATCCGCATCTCGTGCCTCCGGGCCCCAAACCCGTCTGTGTCGATCATATCCGAGGACTCGGGGCGCGCAAGTCGGTCCCTCATTCCTCGAGGAGATCCTGCAGCAGGCCATCCGACGCCCGGCGGAACGGGACCGGCCCCTCCGCGTCCCCGTCGACGAACTGCCGGACGAGGGGATCCTCGGACTTCTCGATCTCCCCGGGAGTGCCTCTCGCCACGATCTTCCCCCGGTAGAGCATGATCATCTCGTCGGCGACCTCGAAGGCGCTCTTCATGTCGTGCGTAACGACGACGGACGCCACGCCGAGCGCCCCGGAGAGCTCCTTGATGAGCTGCGAGATCACCGCCGTCATGACGGGATCCAGGCCCGCGGTCGGCTCGTCGTAGAAGAGGATTTCGGGGTCGAGGGCGAGGGCGCGTGCGATCGCGACGCGCTTCTTCATGCCGCCGGAGAGCTGCGACGGCCGCAGGTGCTCGAAGTCGCGCAGGCCGACCTGGTCGAGGCGGAGCTTCACCATGATCCCGATGATCTCGTCGTCGAGCTGGGTCAGCTCACGCATCGGGAGGGCGACGTTCTCCCCCACCGAGAGCGAGGCCAGGAGCGCGCCGGACTGGAAGACGACGCCATAGCGGCGGCGGATGGCATCGAGCTCCGGCCGCGGGATCCGCCGGATGTTCGACCCGAAGAGCTCCACTTCGCCCCGGTCGGCCGTCTCCTGGCCCATGAGGATCCGGAGACACGTGGTCTTCCCGCTGCCCGACCCTCCCATGATGACGAGGGTCTTCCCGGTCTGGACGGTGAGGCTGATGTCCTCCAGCACCATCCGTCCGCGGAAGCTCTTGGCGAGGTGATCGGCCTTCACGACGACGGTGCCCCGCGGAAAGGCGTTCCGCTCCGGACCGGGCGCGGGACCGCTCATTCGGCGAGGGCTCCGTCCACGGTCTCGTGGACGCGGAACAGCTTTGTCAGGTTCGCGAGCTGGAGCACCCGCATCACGGTCTCGCCCGGTGCGGCGAGGAGGAGGTCCCCTCCGAACGGGCGGGCCTCCTTCAGTCCCTGCACGAGGGTCGCGATCCCGCTGGAGTCCATGAAGCCCACGCCTTCGAGATCCACCACGATCTTCTTTACGGCGCCCCGCGTGAGACGCCGCAGCTCGCGGCGGAGGTCCGGGCTCGTGAACATGTCCACCTCGCCGGAGATGGCCACGACCGCCGTTTCGCCCGAGAAACTCGTCGACACCTTCATTCCGTGACCATCTTCAGGCATTCCGTCCATCGTCAGGACCCCGACCCCATCGACCGTCGCGCACCGGTGCGGTCCGCCGGTCGCATGGCCGGACTTTACCGGGACGGGCCCGGACTTTCACGAACTGTGTGAGACGCGCGGGCGGACGCGGGCCGGCTCCATCACCTCGCGGGAGGGTTCGGCGGCGATCGTCAGTCGGTTTCTTCCGCGAACTCCCCGGCCATTCCCAGCAGGCGCTCGACCCGGTCCTCGATCGGCGGGTGGGTGGAGAACATCCCCTTCGCCTTCGCCCGGGCCTTCATCACCGGGTTCACGATGAAGAGGTGGGCCGTCGCGCGGTTCGCCGCCGCGAGTTCCGCGGTGTCCGCGGTGAGTTTCGTGAGCGCCGACGCGAGCCCGCGCGGATTCCTCGTGAGACGCGCCGCCGTCGCGTCCGCCAGGTACTCGCGCTGGCGCGAAACCGCGAGTTGCAGGATCTTCGCGAAGATCGGCGCGAGGATGGCGAGGGCGATGCCCACGACCACGAGGACCAGCTGGGCCTTCCCGTCCCCGTCGGAGGATCGCCGGCGGCGGCCGCCGCCCCAGAAGAGGCTGCGAAGCAGGATGTCCGAAATCATCACGATCGAGCCGACGAGCACCGCCATCAGCGTAGCGAAGAGGATGTCGCGGTTGCCGACGTGGGACATCTCGTGGGCCATCACGCCCTGGAGTTCGTCGCGGTCGAGCCTCTCGAGCAGTCCGGTCGTGATCGCCACGGACGCCGTCTCCGGCTTGCGGCCCGTGGCGAACGCGTTCAGCGCCGGGTCGTCGATCAGGTAGACCTGCGGCATCGGCAGCCCGGAGGCGATCGCCATCTCCTCGACGACGTTCCAGAGTTGCGGGGCGTCCGGCTTCCCGATGTGGCGGGCGCGCGCGGAGGCCAGGACGATCGAGTCGCCGGCGGAGAAGGCGATCAGGGTGAAGACGAAGGCGATGCCACCGGAAAGGAGGGGCCCCGCCCAGATCGGCGCGCCCGGGAAGAGCACCACCATGAAGAAGAAACCCAGCGCGAG
>JBDLIY010000164.1:0-8133 GCA_039714635.1 Planctomycetota bacterium | reverse complement strand
CGCGGAAGCCCTGATACATCTGAGGGTAGTCGTCGTCCCGCAGGCGCCAGTGCGTATTCCCTTTCCACACCACGCTCCCCACGTCGCCGACCGGGTGCGCCGGGGCCTCGCGCGCCGGCGTCCCGCCGTAGACCGGCCACGAGCCCTCCGGGACCTCCGGCCGCTCCGGGATCCCGCCGAGCCGCTTCCGGGCGTTCCGGGCGAACTCGCCCAGATCGACGATCTCGCCGCCCACGCTGACGTGACCCTTCGTCGTGAGGATCCGGGGGTGTCTGGCGATCACGCGCTCGAAGCCGCGGTGGTCGCCGGCGCGGACGTGGGCGAAGAGGAGGGCGGCCAGGTCGGTGTCGGTCTTTTCCTCCGGGAAGTCCGCGACGAGCTGCGCGAGGCGAAACGCGGCGTCCGCGAAGCGCCCCTCGACGAGTTGCAGGCTCGCCAGCGCGCGGAGCGCGGCGGGGCCGGTCCCGGACTCGTAGTAACGGCGGATGACGGTCTGAAGGAGCGCCTCGTCCCGGTTCGCGGTGGCGCGGGCGAGCATCTTTCGCGCCGCCGGGCCGGACGCCTGGCGGTAGGCGGCGCGGCCGGCTTCCGGCATCTGCCGGATGAAGGCGTTCGTCCAGCGGCGGACGCCGACGAAGCGCTGGTCGATCTCCGGCCCGACGAGCACGACCTGGTTCCCGTACCAGTCCAGGAGCTTCTGGAGCTTCAGCGCCGCGGTGTCGAACTTCCCGGCCTCGACGGCCCGCTCCACCTCGAACCTCAGGTGGAGCACCTCCTGGGAGTCGGGGACGGAGTACGGGGTCCGGACGAACGAGGCTTTTCCTTCGGTCGGACCTTCGTCCTGAGCCCGGGCGGGGGCGGAGAGCCCGGCGAGGGCCAGGGCGAAAACCAGGATGACGGTCAGTCTCGGCACGGTACGGCCTCCCGCATCGAATACCGGTTCGAATATACCCGCCGTCGACCGGCCCGGGGCAGACTCAGAGCAGGCGGTAGCGCTTCCGCAGCAACCACTCGGCGGCGAGGAGCCCGGTGAACAGGAACAGGACCCACATCCGGTCCCACAGGTCCTCCGAGCGCACCTCGCTGGCGACGTAGACCGACATGCCCGGGATCCGGTCCGGAAGCTCGCCGATCCGGTAGAGCGGGAGGAACGTCCCGCCGGACTCCCGCGCCATCCCGGTCATCGTCTCGAGGTCGATGAGGGGGTTCCGCATCTCCTCGGTGGAGTACTCCACCTTGAAGAGCTTCTGCGGCGCCTCCTCCTCGCCCTCCGCCGGATCCGCCGAGATACGGTACGTTCCGGGACGGTGGACGCTGACCGTCAGCCGGTACCGGCCCGGCACGTCCGGATCGAGGGCCATCTCCCGCACCTCTTCCTCGCCGTCGGGCAGCCGGATCGTCACGATCTGCGTCTCGTCCGTCGCGGGGTCGAAGTCCCGGTCGTAGACGTCGGCGGTGATCTCCACCGTGTCGCCGACGATGTACCGGTTCTGATCGGTGAAGATCTTGAAGCGGAGGTTGCCGCCCAGCAGCTTGTAGGTCGCCAGCAGGCGGATCGCCTCGCCGTAGAACCGGTAGTGGTACTTGCTCCCCGTCGCCCAGCGCAGCCGCCACAGCTCGTCGACGCCGAGGAAGAGCGACTGGCCCTTCCCGTACGGCATCGTCGCCATGAGGACGTGGGGGCCGAATGTGTTGCGGTTGTGCTCCCCGGAGTGCTCGGCCAGGACGACGGCCGGCGGCTCCTTCGCCCGCGTCACCGGGTAGTACCAGAACTGCGCGGAGAACTTCTCGTCCTCCCAGATCGCCGCGGAGGCGTCCGGATCCTCCGTCAGCTGCATGATCGGGTGGCGCCGCCCCTCGTCCGTCAGCCGCAGGTTGAACGAGCGCGTCGGGTCGATCCAGGCGCTCCACTCCTCGTCCCGCGAGAGCTCGACGGGGAGGATGGCGCGGAGGTCCGTCGACCGGTAGGAGCGCGGCGAGTCGTAGGGGCCGGCGATCATCACGAAGCCGCCACCCTCGTCCACGAAGTCCTTCAGGTTGGCGAGGCACTCCTTCGACTTCTCCTCGTCGCCGTCCGGGTCCAGCTTTCGCCAGTCCACGTCTCCGAAGATCACGACGTGGTACTGGAAGAGTTCCTCCCGCGTTTCCGGGAACCTCTGCCGCGGCTTCCAGCCCGGCGATTTCGTGAACGGCTGGACGACGCTGGAGTCCGCGTCGAGGTTGATGACGTGGGCGAGGACGGTCTCCGTGTCCCGCGTCAGGCTGTCCTTCAGGAACCGGTACTCCCAGCGGGGGTACCCCTCGACGTAAAGCACGCGGATCTTCGTGTCGACGACCTGGAGGTGGTGGATGATCCAGTTGTCGTTCTCGATCTTCTCGCCCGGCCGGACGGGGATCCCGATCCGCAGCGTGTACGTCCCCTTGACCTCGAACTTGTGGGAGACGCGCACCACCTGCTCGGCGCCCTCCTCGCCGACCACCACGTCGGCGTTCGTGAGGTCCAGGCGTTCGACGACCGAGCCGTCGAAGGAGAGCGTCTCCAGCGTGGCGTTCACGAGTTCGCCGGCGAACCCCTTGTTCGTCAGGGAGAACTCGAACGTCACGTCGTCGCCGCGAAGCACGACCTCCTTCGCCCGAAGGTTGCTCACGTGGAGGTTGCGCGGCCGGTCCGGGTCGCCCACGCCGATCAGCCACAGGGGCACGCGGGGCTGCGCCGACGCCGCCCGCCGCGCCGCCTCGATCGGCCCGACGGAGCCGCCGTTCTGGCGGCCGTCGGTCAGGACGACGACCCCGGCGAGGGGCTCGTCCCGCAGCCGGAACTCCTCGATGACCTGCGCGACGGAGCCGCCGAGGAACGTCCACGAGCCGGTCGCGGCGATGTCGCCGACGCGCTCCGTCAGCGGCGTCGCGTCGCCGTCATCGTCCGTCGAGCCGTCCACGGAGAAGCGCAGCACCGTCTCGGCGTCGAACGTGTAGAGGTGGAGGTGGAACTTCGCGGCCAGCCGGTCGAGGATCGCGGCGGACCGGTTCCCGAGCGTGCCCTTCGCCAACTCGATCCGCGGAGTGACGGAGGGGTTCGCCACGCCGAGGTCGGCCGCCTCGCGGGTCTTCTCCGCCTTCTCCGGGTCGGTGTAGGAGTCGACGAACTCCATGGACGCCGACGTGTCCACGAGCACCACCAGGTGGCTCTTCACCAGCTTCCGGATGCTCGTCTCGGCGTACGGCTGGAAGATCAGGGCCAGCAGGAAGGCGATGACGAGAAAGCGGAAGGCGCCCATGACCCGCCGGGCCAGGACGGGGGCGGACGCGCCCTCGCGCCGGTAGATCCACCAGACGAACGCGGCGACCGCCGGGGCGATCACCATGAACAGCAGCCAGAGCGGCGGCAGGGCGCGGAACCGCAGCGCGGTCTCCTCCGGACCGGCGGCGATCAGTGGCAGGAGGACGTTCATGCCGCCTCTCCTTCCCGCGACGCCCGGATCCGCGCCGCGTAGTCCCCGAACCGCCGCGCGAGGAACGTCTCCAGGAAGAGCAGTCCGAGCACGGCCATCAGCAGCGCCTTGAAGATCTCGCCCTCCGGCGGCCGCTCCTCCATCTCGAGACCGGCCGCGAAGCTCTGCCCGTAGTGGAGGTCGATCGCCGGGTAGCGGTTCTCGATTTCGGCCTGCGGGATGCGGCGGAGATCGCTCTCGCGCGTGTCGACGTTCACCGCGAAGACCTCCTCGGCCTTCGTCGTGCTCGCGTCGATCGCCGTCGCCCCCCGGACCTGGTACTCGAGGCGGTAGGTTCCCGGCTCCTCGGTGTCGCGGAACTCGAGGCGCGGCGGTTGGTCCTCCTCCAGCACCGGGGTGATTTTGACGCGTCCGCCGGCGGGGGTCCGGATCACCACCTCGAGCGCGCGCTCCGGCAGTTCGCGCTCGAACGCCCCGAAGGTCGCCAGGTTGCTCTCCCCGGGTTCCCTCGCGCAGAGGTAGAAGACCATCTCGTGCATGAACGGCACGATGATGCCGGCGGGGAAGCCGCTCCAGCCGAGGTCCGCGGACGTCGTGTAGAGCAGGACCTTTCCCTTCCCGAACTGCCGCTCCAGCAGCAGCGGGCTCCGCTCCGCGTCGGTCAGGCGGAGCAGCACGCCGACGGCCTGGTCTTCGGCGTCCACCGAGACCGGGTAGTGGCCCCAGACGCGCGGCGAGAGCTGGTTCCAGAAGCCTTCCGGGTCCGCGGCCGGCCCGAGGATCTCGGCGAACATCGGGTGGGGGGCGGCGTTCGCGAGGTCGAACCGGACGTCCGCCTCGCGACGCGGCTTCACCACCGGCCGCGCCGCGAGGGCGGCGGGAAGGAGCCCTTCGCCGTCCTGGTAGAGCGCCCGGTTCAGGAGTTCGGGGTCGACGCGGTCGCCGGTGAACACCGCCAGCGCGCCGCCGCGCCGCACGAAGTCCGTCAGCGCCCGGACCTTGTCATCCCGCACGCGCTCCAGGTTCGCGAGGATCACCAGGTCGAACCCCTCGACGTCGCGGGTGAGGAACTCCAGGTAGTCCAGGTCCGTGAACTCGATCCGGCCGGAGAGGGGGGCGATCGCCTTCTTCAGGTAGTGGACCTCGGGCCGGGAGCCGTCCTCGGGCTTCGGGTCGCCGTCCACGGCGAGGATCCGGATCCGCTCCCGGACGCCGGCCGCGAACCGGCGGACGTCGTCGATCGGCAGCGGGTCCGTCGGCGTCTCCGCCGCGAACGAGTGGGGGCCGGCCGCCAGGTCCGGGAACGTGAACCGCGCCACGCCCTTCCCCGGCTCGCCGGGGCCCGCGGGCGGCAGCGCCACGCGGGTGGATCCCTTGTGCTCGCCGTCCACGGTCCAGGCGACGTCCGTCTCCACCGCGGCCGGGCCGTAGTTCGCCAGGTGGACGAGGAACGCCTCGCTGTTCCCCTCCACGAGGGGATGCGTCTTGGCGGGAGAAAGCTCCGTGATCGCCACGTTCCGCGGGCGCGGCGCGCCGACGTCGACGAGATGGAACGTCGCGCCCTTCACCGTGACGATGTCAGTGAGGAGATCGCGCACCGTCCGCCGGGCCGCCGTCTCCACGGACTCTTCGGCGGTCGCCTCCGATTCACCGGCCGCCTCCGACTCCCAGGTGATGCGCTGCATGTCGGTCAGGAGCACGACGCGCTTCCCGGGCCGCCTCGCCTCGAGCTCGTCCGCGACGCGGGCCAGCACCTCGGTCAGCTCGGCGCCGCCGGTGGAGACGCGCAGGCGGCCGAGCACGGAGCGGACCTTGCGGACCTCGTGGGAGTCCCGCAGCACGGCCCGCGGAGTCCCCGGCCGCGCGCCGGCGAAGTTGTCGTTCGTCAGGTACAGCGTGAACGTGTCCTCGGCGGAGAGCGTGGAGGCGATCTTCGTCGCCTCGGCGACCGCCCGCGCGAAAGGCGTCGTCACGCCCTCGTTGCGGTCCATGGAGTAGGAGTTGTCGAGGATCACGGTGGTGTGCGTCGCCTGCGGCGCCACGGCCTTCGCGACCTGGCCCGAAACGAACGGCCGCGCGAGGGCCATGACCAGCAGCACGATGAGCGCCGTCCGGATGAGCAGCAGCAGCAGGTTCTCGAGGCGCAGCCGCCGCTGGTTCTTCCGGTGGGCCAGCCGCAGGAACTCCATCGCCGCCCAGCGCACGGTCCGGTAGCGCCGGCGCGCGAAGAGGTGGATCAGGATCGGTACCGACGCTGCGCCGAGACCCCAGAGCATCCACGGCTGCAGGAATACACTCATAGGGAGCTCCACCTCGTGCCGCCGCCCTGCAGCCACGTCACACGCGGGCGGGACCGGACACGGCCGGGTCGGAGAACCCGTGGCCCCGTTCGACCACGCCCTGCAGCGATCACCGACTCCCGTACACTCATTTCGTGCCGGCCCTCCGCGCGAGGTAGCTCGACAGCGCCACGTCGAGGGTGGTGGCCGTGGAGAGCGGGACGTAGTCGATCCGGTTGGCGGTGCAGCCGCGCCGGATCCGCTTCCGGAACGACTCCAGCTCCTGCAGGTAGCCCTCCCGGAGCGCCCGCGGGTTCACGACCAGTTCGCCCAGTTCCTCCAGCCCCTCGAACCGCGTCATCCGTTCGAAGGGGAACGTCAGCTCCGCCTCGTCCATCACGTGGAAGACGATGACGTCGTGCCGGCGGTGCAGCAGCCGCCGCAGCCCGGCCAGGACGACGTCCGGGTCGTCGAAGAGGTCCGAGATGAGGATCACGAGGCCGCGCTTCTGGATCTTGCCGGCCACCTCGGAAAGGATCCGGCCCAGCCCCGTCTTCTCCTTCGGCTCCACCTGGCCCAGCGTGTGGAACAGCGCCTTCATGTGGCCCGCGTGGGAGCCCGGCGGCAGGTGCGCGCGCACGGTCTCGTCGAACATCGTCAGCCCGGCCGAGTCCTGCTGCTGGATGACGAGGTAGGCGAGCGCGGCGGCGATCATCTGGCCGTAGGCGAGCTTGGAGACCCCCTCCGATCCGTAGTCCATCGACTCGCTGACGTCGAGGACGATGTTCGCGAGGAGGTTCGTCTCCTCCTCGTACTGCTTGATGTAGAAGCGGTCCGTCCTCCCGAAGACCTTCCAGTCCACGTGACGGATATCGTCGCCCGGGCTGTACTCGCGGTGCTCCGCGAACTCGACGCTGAAGCCGTGGTAGGGGCTCTTGTGGAGACCACTGATGTACCCCTCCACGATGAGCCGCGCCTTCAGGTCGAGGCCGGCGATCTTATTCAGCGTCTTCGGATCTAAGTACTTCCGGTAGTCTTCCATCCGACAGCGATTCGCTCTCGTGCGCGGGGATGTCGGCCAGCAGCCGGTCGATGACCTTGTCGGGGGTGATGCCTTCCGCCTCGGCGGAGAAGTTCGTGATGATCCGGTGCCGCAGCACCGGGTGGGCGACGGCCCGGATGTCCTCGGTGGAGACGTAGAAGCGGCCGGAAAGCAGCGCCCGCGCCTTGCCGCCGAGGATGAGGTACTGCGAGGCCCGCGGCCCCGCGCCCCAGCTGAGCCATCCCTTGATGTAGTCCGGCGCCTCGTCCTTCGTGATGCGCGTCATCCGCGTCAGCTTCAGCGCGTACTCGATCACGTGGTCGGCGACGGGCACCTTCCGCACGATCTCCTGCAGCGCCATGATGTCCTCGCCGGAGATGACCGCGTCGAGTTCGACGTGGTGGTCGGCGGTCGTGAGCTTGATGATGTCGAGCTCCTCGTCCTCCTCCGGGTAGTCCACGAAGATGTTGAACATGAACCGGTCGAGCTGCGCCTCCGGCAGGGGGTAGGTCCCTTCCTGCTCGATCGGGTTCTCCGTCGCGAGCACGAAGAACGGCGCCGGCAGCTCGTGCTTCTCGCCGCCCGCCGTGACCTGGTGCTCCTGCATCGCCTCGAGCAGCGCCGACTGCGTCTTCGGCGGCGTCCGGTTGATCTCGTCCGCGAGGATGACGTTCGCGAAGACCGGCCCCTTGATGAACTTGAACTCCCGGGCGCCGCTGGCCCGGTCCTCCTGGATCACCTCGGTGCCGGTGATGTCGGAGGGCATCAGGTCGGGCGTGAACTGGATCCGGTTGAAGGAGAGCGACAGCGTCTTCGCCAGCGTGGAGATCATCAGGGTCTTGGCCAGCCCCGGCACCCCGACCAGCAGGCAGTGTCCCCGGGAGAAGATCGAGATGAGCAGCTCCTCGATCACCTGTTCCTGGCCGACGATGACCTTGCCGAGTTCCCGGCGGATCGTCTCGTAGCCTTCCCTCAGCCGCTCCACGGCCTCCAGGTCGTCGCCTTCGAGCTTCGGTTCGTCGCTCATCTCGATATCCGTCCTCGCCAGTAAGTTCCGCGGCCCCGCGCGGAGCGGGGCCGCCAGAATCACACGGAACAGGGGATCATACGGATCAGGACCGTCATTCGGGCTCGACTTTTCGCCGGCCCTTCGCTGGCTCAGTGGGCGTCCGACCCTTCAAGCGGGGGTTCCTCACCGGTGTGGCCGTGCTCACGCAGGCGTTTCACCTCCCTTGGCACGCGGGCGTCCGCGATTGCAGATGGCGGAGGTTCCACCGCTCCGCATCCTCGAAGTCCCGGGCGCGGTGGACTTCCATCCGCTCGCGGCGTTCGCGTGATCTCTCTTCGAGCCCCATCACTC
>JBDLIY010000163.1:0-8194 GCA_039714635.1 Planctomycetota bacterium | reverse complement strand
TACCGCCGCACGCGGAGCCAGGGCACGGTCGTCTTCCTCCTCTTCGCCGGCACGTGCCAGACCAGCGAGTCGGGGACGATCTACGTGACGATGAAGGAGAAGCAGGTCGAGCGGATCTGGCGGGACGGCGACGCCGACTGAGTCACTTCCGCCAGAACGCCGGGACGAAGACCACCATCACGGTGAAGAGCTCCAGGCGGCCGAACAGCATGCAGAAGGTGAGCAGGACCTTCCCGGCGCCCGGCAGGCCCGCGAAGTTGTCCGTCGGGCCGACGTCGCCCAGCCCCGGGCCGATATTCGAGAGGCATGCGATCACCGAGGCGCCGGACGTCACGAGATCGACGCCGAACGCCGCCATCGCGAGGCTCGCGAACAGGAACAGGCCGATGTAGAGGGCGAAGAATCCGAGGATGCTCTGGATCACGTCGTCGCCGACCGGCTTGTGATCCATCTTCAAAAACCGCACCTGCTTCGGGTGGATCAGCTTCGTCACCTGCAGGACGGAGTGCTTGAGGAGCAGCATCACCCGGACGACCTTCATCCCGCCGCCCGTCGAGCCCGCGCAACCGCCCACGAACATCAGCGTGATGAGCATGTACTGCGAGACGATCGGCCAGCCCTCGTAGTCGGCGGTGCCGTAGCCGGTCGTCGTCATCAGGGAGACGGCGTTGAAGGTCGAGTCCCGCAGGTTCGTCCCCGCGCGGTCGTACACGACGAGGTTGAAGAGGAAGAGGGCGAGGACGGCCGCGGCGATCAGGCCGACGTAGAACCGGAACTCCTCGCTCTTCAGGTAGCTCTTCGGACTGCCTCGCAGGCAGTGGAAGTGCAGCGAGAAGTTCACGCCCGCGAGGAACATGAAGCACGTGATCACCACGTGGATGTAGGTCGAGTCCCACGCGCCGATGCTCGCGTTCTCCGTGGAGAAGCCGCCCGTCGCCATCGTCGTCAGCGAGTGGCAGACCGCTTCGTAGAAGTTCATCCCCCCGAACATCAGAAAGACCGCCTCGAGGGCGGTGATGAAGAAGTAGACGCCCCACAGGAGCTTGGCGGTGTCCTGGATCCGCGGGCGGAGGCGGTCGGCCGTCGGCCCCGGCACCTCGGCCTCGAAGAGCTGCATGCCCCCCACGCCGAGGACGGGGAGGATCGCCAGCGAGAGGACGATGATCCCCATCCCGCCGAGCCACTGGGTCAGCGACCGCCAGACGAGGATGCTCTCCGGGACCGGCTCGAGGTCGGTGATGACGGTCGAACCCGTCGTGGAGAAGCCGGACATCGACTCGAAGAACGCGTCGATCGGGTTCGAAAGAACGTCGCCGAAGAGGTACGGCAGGGCGCCGAAGATCGCGAAGGCCAGCCACCCGAACGTGACGATCCCGAAGCCCTCCCGGATCGTCATCCGGCGGTCCGAGCGGAACCACCGGGTCATTCCGTAGCCCGCTCCCGCCGTCAGCACGGCCGAAGCCAGGAAGTTCATGACCTCGCCGTCCCCGAACCAGAGCGAGAAGAGGATCGGGAACAGCAGCACGACGCCCATGAAGACGAGCAGCCAGCCGAGGACGAAGAGCGTCAGGCGGAAGTTCATGAGAAGAACTCTTCCACCTCTTTCACCGCGTCCGGCAGGGCGAAGACGATCACGTGATCGTCCGCCTTCAGCACGTCGTCACCGCCGGGGATGATGACCTCCTCGCCGCGCGTGATGGCGCCAACGATCGCTCCCCGCGGCACCTGGAGGTCCTTGAGCGGCCGGTCGAGGATCGAGCCGCCGGCCTTGATGCCCATCTCGAGGACCTCGGCGTCGCACTGCTCCACGACCGCCATCCGCAGGACCTCGGCACGGCGCACGAACCTCAGGATCGCGCTCGCACTGGCCAACCGGGGGCTGACGCAGGCGTCGACGCCGAGGGACGGGGCCAGGCCGACGAACGTGGGCTGGTTGACGAGGGCGATGGCCCGCTTCGCGCCGTTCCGTTTCGCGAGGAGCGAGCAGAGGATGTTCGACCTCTCGTCCTGCGTCACGGCGATGAAGAGGTCCGCGTCCTCGATCCCCTCGCTCCGGAGGGTGTCCACGTCCGTCCCGTCGGTGTTGAGGACGAGGACATCGTCGAGATCCCGGGCGAGGTCCTCGCAGTGCTCCCGGTTGTGGTCGATCACCTTCACCCGGTACTTCAGGCGGGAGAGGCGGCGGGCCACCGCCGTCCCGACGTGGCCGGCTCCGAGGAGGAAGATCGACTTCGTCTTCCGCTTCTCGAAGCCGAACAGGTAGTTGATCGCCGGCAGTTCGCGCCGGTTGCAGACGAAGTAGAGGATGTCGCCCTGCTCGATGGTGTCCTCACCGCGGGGGATGAGCGTCTGGTCCCCGCGCTTCAGCGCGGTGACGACGAGGCGGTAGATGCCCCGGACGCCGCCCAGCTCGATGAGGGAGATGCCGGCGAGGGGGCTGCCCTCCGCGATGGGGTAGCCGAGGAAGACGACCTTTCCGCCCGCGAACTCCGCCACCTCCGTGGCCGCCGGGTAGGCGACGACGTCGCAGATCTCGTTCGCGACGACCGTGTCGGGATTGATGAGGAGGTCGATGCCGAGCCGGGCCGCGTTCGACTTCCACTCCGACTGGGCGTAGTCGATGCTCTTGATGCGCGCGACCATCTTCGGGACGCGGTACTCGTGGGCGAGCAGGCAGGAGACGAGGTTCACCTCGTCCT
This sequence comes from Planctomycetota bacterium, assembly GCA_039714635.1. Classification (GTDB taxonomy): domain Bacteria; phylum Planctomycetota; class JAJSAM01; order JAJSAM01; family JAJSAM01; genus JBDLIY01. The sequence goes on along the minus strand of JBDLIY010000163.1, from coordinate 5,495 downwards.
GGTCCGTGACCGCGATGAAGAGGTCCGCCTTGTCGATCTGCGCTTCCTTCAGCGCATCGACGGACGCCCCGCTCCCCCGGATGACGAGCGCGTTCAGCTTGGACCGGAGTTCGCCCTCCTTCTCCGGATCCATCTCGATGATCGTGACGTCGTGCCCCTCGCGGGCGAGCCGATCCGCGATGTGGAACCCGACCTCCCCGGCACCCACGGTGATGACCTTCATGGCCCGCCCTTATACCAGCTAAGCGTGGTCGGTACATCCTGCGCCAGCCCTGCAGCCACGAAACTCCTCTGGCCGGCACGGACACACCCCGCCGGATCAGCGTGGCCATGCGAGGACCACGCGCAGCAAGTCGGATGGTACTCACAGGCACGAGGAATCATTAGCCGCTGCAAGACAACGGGTTGGAAACGCCGGGTGCGGATTCCCGATCCGCACTACCGGAGGACGACGCGGAGCCGGACCTTCGCCGGTTCCCCGCCGCGCGGGCGGAGTTCCACGACCCAGGGACCGCCGACCGGACGCCTCACGTCCATCCTCGTCCGCCGGGCGCCGGACTTCCGCACGTCGCCCGGGCGCTCGAGCCCGTCGGGGTCGAGGAGGCGCAGCTCGGGGAGAACGCCGCGCCGGCCGGCCCGGCGGGCCGCGACGCGGAGAAGGCGGCTCGACTTCGCCGCCTCGACGGGGACGAGGAACACCCGGCCGCCCTCCGTCCCGTCGACCGTGATCCGCGTCCGCCCGGCGGGCAGCACCTCGAGTGTGGTGACCACGAGGGAGAGATCGTAGCCCATCGCCCCGGCCCCGCCGTCGGCCCGGTACACACGGACGAACACCGTGCGCCCGTTCGGCCCGGCGTCGGCGGTGGCGAGGTCCGTCCCGTCCAGCGAGTCCGAGCCGTCGATCCGCCCGCCGTCTGTTCCCCCGCCGTTCATCTCGTAGATCTCGACGCCGACGTCGCCCGTCCGCGCGTCGGAGAGAACCGTGACCCGGAGGCGCCGCAGGGCCGGCACCTCGACCCGGAACCAGTCCTCCCCCTCGAGGCGGAGACGCGCGTGAACGCCCGCCGCGATCGGGGCCGCCCCCGCGAGGTCGTCGTTCGGCTCGAAGGCGTCTTCCTCCGGCAGCGGCGCGGCCTCGACCGTGGGCACGATCCCCCGCCGCTCGAGCAGCCACCGGATCGTGGCGTCGTCCCGACCGTCGCGGAGCGCCCGGTTCGCCAGGAGGACCGCGTTCGCGCCGTCCGCGAAACGCGCGTTCGGCGTCAGCAGGAAGTGCGATTCCACCACCACGCGCAGGGCGTCGTCGGAGCCGAGGTACCGGCGGAGATCCCACAGGAACCGCGACCAGATCCGCCCGTCCGAGTGCGGATCGCCGGTGAAGTCGTCCGGGTAGCGGAGGTCCTCGTCGACGCGCCGCAGGTACGGGCGGAAGGTCTTCGCGTAGGACGTCGCGTCCCACGCGGCCACGAGCGGATCCCAGACGCGATCGCCGGTCGCGTGGCCGTCAGCGGCGAGGAAGTCCGCGAAGCCCTCCCCCATCGCCCGCCCTTCCTCCGTCCGGCCCCAATCCTCGACCTGGTCCTCCTGGATCGCGTGGCCGTACTCGTGGCGGATGATGTCCGCGTCCTCCCCGTCGTCCACGCCGCCGGTCCCGAGCCGGATCCGGTGGTGGTAGGGATCGAACCAGGAGTTGTCGGACCTGACGCCCCGGGCGTCGATCTGCTGGGCCCGCGCGTTCGCGTTCGCAAGGCCGAGCGAGCGCAGGCGATCCTGCGTCCGGTCGACGTGATAGTAGGCCATCACCTGCTCGAAGGCCCTCTCGTCGCGCGTCACGCCGCTCCAGTCGAGGTCGGCGGAGATCGCGGGATTCGCGGTGAGGGAGACGTCGGCCCAGCGGCCGCGCAGGTAGCCCGTGCCGTCGAGGTTGTGAAGCGTCACGAGACGCCGGGCCTGCCGCAGTGCGGGCGAGTCGGCGTCCCGGTCGTCGACGAGATCCCCGTCACGGAGCGTGTGGACGGGGTTCGGATCGAAGACGTGCGCCACGCCGGCGACCGACCGCCGGAGGTCCACCACCCGGACCGGCTCGAGGTCGACGGCGCCGAGGAAGAGGCGAAGCGTCTCCTCGGGTCGGTATGTGTCCACGAGCCAGGCGAGCGTCCCGCGCCGTCCGGCGGGGAGGATCACGAGGCGCGGCGTTTTCGTCTCGAGGTCGTCGGCCTCGAGCAGGTCCCGGGCGGCGGCCGTCGCGGCGGCGGCATCCGTGGCCGGCGTCGTCGAAACTCCCTCGACGGGCCAGACGTCCGCGTTGACGAGCAGCGGCCGGTTCTCCCGGTCGAGGTGGACGCTGACCTCGGAGCCGTGCACGGGCACGCCATCGACGACCTGCCGGAGGCGGAGGTGCCAGCCGGCGAGGCTGGCGAATTCCCGCGTGACGACGAGTTTCCCGGGGACCCGGCCGAGCCCGTTTCGCGCCAGCACGTGTCGAGAAACCTGAACGGGATCGGCGCCGGTGGCGTCATTCCCGGGAAGCATGTCGAACGAGGTGAACCGTTGTCCCGGGTGAACAGGGACGGCGGTAACCGGCACGGGCGAGAGCGGACAGGTGGCTTCAGCGCGCACGACAGGGACGGACTCCGGCCCGGGCGGCAGCCCTAAACTGCCGCGGGACGGAGAGTTGCGATCGCCACCCCCCGCCAGGAGGGCGGCGGCGACAACCACGGCCGGCAACGTCCATCGAAGTCTGCGCATGGACCGATCGACCCCTCGTGCGGAGAGCCCCGTGCTTCCGCCCGGGGAAAGGGAGCAGGCGACGTGCCGAACCGACACGACACATCTTCCCAATGAGACGACCCGTCCGTAACTTCGGTGGATTCCCGGATTTCGATCAGCGCAGGGCGGATTCGATCGAGACGATCTCGAAGCGCCTCGTCTCGCGGTCGATCTCGACCTCGACCACGGCGCCGGCCTTCTTGCCCATGAACGCCTGGGAGAGGGGCGCCCGGTAGGAGAAGACGCCGCCCTCGACGTCCACGTCCCAGGGCCCGAGGAAGGTGAGGGTCTTCTCCCCGCCGGACTCGGCGTCGCGGGAGACGATGCGGCTCCCCACGGTCACGATGTCGCCGTCGGCGAACTCGTCGGGCAGGATCCGCGCGATGTCGAGCTGGGCCTTCAGGGCGTTCGCCCGCTCCGTCAGGCGCTCGCGCTCCTCCAGCGCCGCGGTGTACTCGGCGTTCTCCGAGAGGTCCCCGTGGCTCGCCGCCTTGCCGATCGCCTCCGCGATGTTCGGCAGCTTCACGTGGACGAACCCGGAGTACTCCTCGTTCTTCGCGTCGAGGCCGGCGCGGGTCGAGTAGAGGACCTCCTCGTCCTCCCACGGCGGGACGAATTCGGCGTAGATGTTGGGATGCGTCTCCACGAGCAGGTCGGTGACGTGGACGCGAACCATGTCGGTGAGGCCGGGGAAGCGGTTCAGCGCCTCCTTCACGCAGCGGGCGGAGCGGTCGTTCATCGCCTCCATCAGGACGCGCGCGGAGGCGTAGTTCTTGCTGGAGATGGCGCCGCGGATCTTGCCGGCGAAAGCGCTGCGGGACTCCCGGGCCGCGCGGTCGGCGACGTTGAGGAAGTCGGTGAGCAGACGCTCCGGGTCGGGCCCGTCCTTCTCGCCGATCAGCTCACCGTTGCCCGCCCACTTCCAGACCCAGATGAGCGCCTCGGCCAGCTCGTGGGGGTGCTTGAGGATCCCGGCCGCGATCCCCGGCAGGTCGCCGCCGCGCCCCGCCCCGGCGAGTTCCCTCGCCATCCAGTCGCACAGCTCCGCGGTGCCGGCGGGCATGGCGGCGGCGAAGAAGTCCGTCCAGCCGTCCGGGTCCGTCCGCTGCACGCGCTCGAGGATCGCGCGCTTCACGCGCGGGTCGTCGATCGGGAGCAGCAGGTCCGCCGGGTCCACGCCGGAAATGTCCGGCTCGGCGGCGTCGCCCGACGCCTCCGGAGCGACCGCGCGCAGCCGGTCGAGGACGGCCGCCGCCGACAGCGCCTCCGCCGGGTCCTCCTCCTCGTCCCGGGCGACCTCGCGCAGGGTCTCCGCGAGATACGCGACGAGTTCGACTTCGTCCTCCGCGTGCTCCGAGGCCTGCTCGAGGTACTCGACGACGGCCACGATCTGCTCGTCGACAGTCTCGGCCTCGTCGAACTCATCCCGGACGCGATCGGTGTGGCTGAGCGCCTGGCGGCGCAGGGTGAGGGTGGGCTGGCGGCCGACGGACATCTCGATCCACGGCGAGCGCTGGACGATGCCCCGGGCCCCGTTCCACCACTTCGACCAGTCCGTGCCGATCACGTCGACGAGGTGGCCGCGCAGCTCGCGGTAGCTGAGTTCGCCGCCGACGGCGCGCAGCAGGTCCTCCACGAGGGCGCCCGGCGCCTCCGCGGCGCGCTCGGCCAGCCGCTCGGGCTCGAAGACGGACAGGGCCCGGAAGTGGTCCGCCGGGAGCACCTCGACCATATCCAGCTCCTCGAAGCGGAAGAGCTGGTTCCCCGCCGGGAACTCGACCTCGATCGCCTCGCCGCCCTCGGCGACCCCGATGACCCTTCCCGGGTCCTTGCGGCCGCGCTTCACGACGTAGGTGCCCGGGGGCAGCTCGAGGGCGCGGTCGGCGCGCTTCGCCGCCTGGGGCAGGGGCATCGTGTTGCCGGTGAAGATCCGCTCGACGACGGTCTCGACGGCCGGATAGTCCGCCTTCACCTTCAGGTACAGTCCGGACAGCTCCTCGCGGAGGACGGCGCTCCTCGGAATGCCCCTGGCGGCGCCGCGGGCCAGTTCGAGGGCTTCCTCGTCCCCGTGCTTCTCGGCCCAGCTCGTGACGGCCATCCAGGCGAGGGACTCGGCGACGGCGGGATCGGCGCGGCGCGCGGCCATGTCGAGGATGGTGAGGAGGTCGTCGAACGCGACCGAGTCCTCCTCCAGCGCCTCGAGGATCGCCTCCTCGAGTTCGTCGTACATCTTGTTCTTCGTCAGCTTCTTGAGCTTCGCCGCGGTCTCCGCGTGATCCGCCATTCGTGACCTCTCTTCGCCGGCCGGGGTGCGAAGACCCCGGCGCCCTGCAGCCGCGCAAGCGGAGGCCGGTCCGGTCACAGCCGGGCCGGGATTCCGGTGGCCCCTCCCGGGCACGAGCGGCAGCAAGTTTCAATCCCGGTCTTAACTGGAAGGACCGATCCTTGTACCGTCCGGGGGACAAGGAGCGTGAATGGAATCCCCCCTGCCGTACGAAACCGCGATCGTGACGGGCGCATCCACCGGCATCGGCCGGGCGCTGGCGATCGAGTTGGGCCGGGCCGGCGTCGCGGTCGGCGTCACCGCGCGCAGCGCGGACCGCCTCGAGGCTCTCGCGACGGAGATCCGGGACGCCGGCGGCCGGGCCGTCGCGGTCCCCGCCGACGTGAGCGAGAGGGAGGAGGTCTTCGCGGCGGTCGAGCGGGTCGTCGCCGAACTGGGCCCG
>JBDLIY010000162.1:0-8199 GCA_039714635.1 Planctomycetota bacterium | reverse complement strand
CACGGCCACGTGGCGCATCGTGTCCGGCCCCGCCGCCACGGGCGGCACGCTCTCCGCCGTGGCGGGCGCGACCACGCAACTGACGGTCGCGAAGCCTTCGGCGGCGAACTCCGCCACCGGCGGCGTCTGGATCGTGGGCGTCACGCTTTCGGACGGCGTCGCGGTCTCGGCGGAGACGCAGACATCGGTCCTCGCCTACCCGTCGTTCGCGAGCGACGTCTACCCGATCCTGCTGACGTCCTGCGCGACCACGGGATGCCACACCGTGCCCGCCATGGCGGGCAGCCTGGACCTCTCCACCGCCCCCGCGGCCTGGACGAACCTCGTGGGCCAGGGATCGATCGGCTCGACGACCTATCCGCTGCGCGTGAACCCCAACGACCACGCGAACAGCTGGATGTGGGTCCGTGTGAACGCCGGGTCGATGCCGAAGAACGGCACGAAGCTCCCCCAGTGGCAGATCGACATCATCCGCGACTGGATCGAGCCGGAGGGCAAGGGAGCCGCGGGCACGATGAGCACGGGAGCGGAGAACAACTGAACGGACTGGCGGGGCGGAGCGGAGCGGAGCGGCGTTCAGTCGACGCCCATCCGCTTCGCCTCCGGCGAACGGCACCACTGCTCCCACTCGCGCTTCGTCTTGAAGTCCTTCCCCGTCATCGTCTCGAGGGAGTACCAGACGGTCTCCTTCATCTCGTTCCAGATCTCCCACATGCGCTTCCAGTAGGAGGCGGGCGGGTTGGACGGGGAGTTCACGCTGGCGGGCTGGGGCGCCTCGACCCACTGGACCAGGAGCTTCACCCGGTCCAGCATCAGGTTGTCGCCGAAGTAGCGGGCGGCGGCTCTCATCGCCTTCGGGTGCGTCTGCTTCTTGAAGATGCCCTCGATCTCGTCCACGGTCGGCTTCCGGGTGAACTTCTGGCGCCGCAGGGAATCGATGATCATCCCGAGCGCCGGGCCGTAGCTCTTGTTCGGCTTGTACATCAGCAGGCCGGTCAGCGTGGAGCCGATCTTCTTCGCCGGCTCCTTCTGGCTGCCGAGGGCCTTCGTGGCGACGATCCGGACGTTCCCGCTCCTGTGCTTCGCCAGCTTCGCGAGGTCCTTGAAGAACGTCTCGTGGCTCTTCGTGATCATCGGCTCGGCCGCGGCGATGATCTTGTTCGCGTCCTTCGTCTTGACCGCCTTCGAAAGCGCCGCGAGGAGCTTCTTCGCCTCGTCCTTCTCGAGTTCCTTCACCTCGGGATCGGCATCGAGCTTCTTCGCCCACCTCGATTCGTGACGGACCGGGCCCTCCTTCTTCTTCTTCCCCTTCGCGACCAGCGCCGTGGTGAAAAGGGAGAAAACGCAGAGGGCGATGAGAGCGGAGCGCGTCGTGCTCATGACGTGTCCTTTCCAGAAGCGGTCGGGGGAACGGGTCTCCCCACATGATACGACCGCTCCCGGCAACCCGCTACTGATCGACCGTATCTCTCCCCTCCCGGCGGAGTTTCTCGACCTTCCGGGACCTCAGCCAGAGGAACAGGACGAGGAGGACCAGGAACGCGACCCCGATCACCTCGAACCAGACCGACTTCCGCACCTCGTCGGGCAGCAGGGCGGCCACCCCCTCCGCGAGGAGCGCCATCCCGGCGCAACCGATCACCGAGCCGACGAAGATCCCGGTCAGCGTCCGGAAGCGCGTCAGGCCCAGGAGACGCCCGAAGATGCTGCCTCCCACGGCGCCCGTTCCCGTCAGCGGGAACATCACGAACAGGATGACGCCGAGGAAGGTCACCTTGCGGACCCACGGCCGTTCGGCGACGACCTCCTGACCGTACTCCTGCAGGGCTTCCAGCCGCCGACCGACATATGGGATGCGGTAGGCGTAGTCGAGGTTGAAGGTCAGGAACGCGGCCACCAGCATGTCCAGGTAGATCACCAGCAGCGCGTAGTCCATCGGCGTGTAGCCGGAGCCGGCGATCCCCTTCACGATCACGAACTTCCCGAGGAAGAACGACGCGATGAAGGCGTTCGCGACGAATCGCTGGAGGGCCTCGACGCCGAGGAACACGCCGATCGAGGTCGGGACGAGGATCGCGACGAAGAGCGGCGTCACCAGCGCGACGGTCTTCCACGCGCGCTCGCGGGGGTTCCGCGGCGTCTCCTGCTCGATCAGGTCCTGGAGGGATTTTTCGTTCATTCGGCCTCGAACCGACCATCCTAGGTTCCGCGCCGCGGTTCGTCAAACTCCTGGCATTAGCCCCAACTGCTTGATTACTCACAAGTTATGCGGGCCATGAACCACTTCCGCCGAGCCCGGCCGGCTGGTAAACTCGGATCGGGAGGAAGCATGCCGCCGAAGCCGCTCTACGACCTCGATTCCATCGACCTGGAACGGACCGTCGTCACGCAGGACGAGGTCCGTGATACCGTCCCCCAGCGCCACGAATTCGAGATGCTCGCGGGGATCACCCATTTCGACCGCGAGGCGCAGGCCGCCGTCGCCGTCCGCCCGGTCCGCGAGGACGAGTGGTGGGTCCGGGGCCACATCCCGGGCCGCCCGGTCTTTCCCGGCGTCCTGATGGTGGAGTCCGCCGCGCAGCTCTCCACCTGGCTCTACAAGGCGACCTCGGACGACGACCGGTTCATCGGCTTCGGCGCCCTGGACGGGGTGAGTTTCCGCGGCGTCGTCGCCCCGCCGTGCGACCTCGTCCTGATCGCACGGCTGCGGGAGATGAAGAGCCGCCGCGCGGTCTTCGACACGCAGGGCGTGGTGGACGGCCGGGTGGTGTACCAGGGCGTGGTGACGGGGATGGCGGTGTAGGCGGGCGGGAGATGATCCGGAGTCTGGTGTCGTGAACGCGGAGAGCCGGTCGGCGGACGAGGAGGACGCGCGACTCGTCGACGCGGCGAATCGGGGCGACCGGCATGCTCTGGAGACCCTCTACGAACGGCACCGCGACTGGGTCGGTCGCACTGCCCTTCGCCTGACCGGCCACCGCGACGACGCCCTCGACGTGCTCCAGGAGACCTTCCTCTACTTCTTCCGGAAGTTCCCCGGCTTCGAGAAGCGCGCACGCCTGCGGACCCTCCTCTACCCCGTCGTCCGGAACCTGGCGATCGATGCGGGCCGGCGGCGCCGCCGTCACACCGCGGGCGCCCGGATACCGGAACTCCCCGCACGCGAGCCGCGGCCGCCGGCCGACGAGCGTGCCGAACTCGAGGCCCGCCTGGCGTCCCTTTCCGACGGGCACCGCGAGGTCGTGCTGCTCCGGTTCGCGGACGACTTCGCCCTCGCCGAGATCGCCGCCGCGCTCGAGATCCCGGTCGGCACCGTGAAGTCCCGTCTGCACCTCGCGCTGAAGCAACTGAAGGAATCCGGTTTTTCGTGAACCTTTCGAAGCACTCGCACGCTGCAGGGGGTGAGATGGACGACGACCTCCCGATCTCCGACCGGTTCAGAGAAGCGCTCCGCGACGTCGCGACGTCCGGGCGCCTCGAGGTCCCGGAGACGGTGGACCTGCGGATTCGCGCCGCCGCGCACCGACCGCGTGGCCGGCTCCTCCGACTGCGCCGCGTGGCCGTGGCCGCGGCCGCCGCCGTGGTGCTCGCCGTCGGCGCCTGGGCGCTGAGCGGGATCCCCGGGGACGAGACGCCGGTGGCCGCCGGGACCGGGGACATCGACGCCGACGGCGTCGTGGACATCGTGGACGCGTACCTCCTCGACCGGCGGCTCGCATCCTCTCCCGAACGGGGCGACCTCACCGGTGACGGCCGCGTGGACGCGAAAGATGTCCTCCGCCTGATCGAGATGGTGGTGAGCGTGGGGAGGCGGGGATGAGGTGGATCGGCCTCGCGCTGCCCGTCGCTCTCGCGCTCGCGGCTCTCGTGCACGCGACGCCGGCGAGCGGGGATCCCGAGCCCCGCTTCGTCGCCCTCGATCTTCGGATCGATGCCGGCGAAGCTCCCCTCGCGGCGTGGCAGGTCGAAGTGACCTACGACCCGGCCACGACGAAGGTCCTCTCCCTGGAGGGCGGCGAGACCGAGGGGTTCCGGGAGGCGCCGCACCACGACCGTCGCGGGCTCGAGGGCGGCCGCATCGTGATCGCCTCCTATGTCCCGGCCGACACCGCCGCTCCCGCCGGGGAGACGCGCGTCGCCCGTCTCCACCTGCAGACGACCGGCGAGGTCGGGGCGCCCCGCGTCCGCCTCGTCACCGCCGCGCGCCCCGGCGGCGCCAAGATCGAGGCACGGGCGACGCTCGCCTCCTCCACCGACGACGAAGGAAGGAAGCAGGAATGACCGGGAAGACAGGTTTCGCGCCGCGAGTCGCCGCCGTCGTGCTGGCGACCCTCGCCCTCACGGCCTGCAGCCAGGGCCTCCACATGGCCACGGACGTGAGCCGGGCGGAGATGGAGTCCCTCGCAAGACTCGACGCCGACGAGGTCTGGGTCATCGAGCGGGACTCCACGCTCGAGAATGAGGAGAGCGCGTTCGAGAGCGAATCCGACGTTCCGGGGCAGGGAGAACTCCGGGTGGTTCGCCGCGGCGAGGAGCCCACGGAGGGCGAAGTCGTCCACGTCCCGCTGGAGCACACGGACGTGGTCGCCCGCGTCTCCGGGTTCGTCTCCTCCGTGGAGGTGACGCAGACGTTTTTGAACCCCTACGACACGAAGATCGAGGCGGTCTACGTCTTCCCGCTGCCGACGGACGCCGCGGTGACGGACTTCCTCCTCACGATCGGTGAGCGCCGGATCCGGGGACTGATCCGGGAGAAGGAGGAGGCGGAGCGGATCTACGAACAGGCGAAGCACGCCGGCCACGTCGCCGCGCTCCTCACGCAGCAGCGACCGAACGTCTTCGACCAGCGGGTGGCGAACATCGAGCCGGGAAAGCGGATCGACGTCCGGATCAGCTACTTCAACACGGTGGCGTACGAGAACGGGACCTACGAGTTCGTGTTCCCGATGGTCGTCGGCCCGCGCTTCAACCCGCCGGGCCGGGAGAGCGGGCGGCGGCAACTCCGGAACCCGTCCTACCTTTGGCCCCGGCAGCGATCCGGCCACGACATCGCGATCGCGCTCGAGGTCGATGCGGGCCTCCCCGTCACCTCCTTCACTTCACCGTCGCACGCGATCCGGGGCGAGGATCTCGGCGAGAACCGCTACCGCGTGAAGCTGGCCCCCAACGACCGCGTTCCGAACCGCGACTTCGTCGTGCGCTGGACAACGCCCTCCGAGAAGCTCGAGGGCGCGTTCCTCGCGCACGCCCCGGAGTCCGGGGACGGCACGTTCGCCCTCCTGCTCCAGCCGCCGAAGGACGACGCGAACCTGCCCCGGATGCCGCGCGAGATGGTCTTCGTCGTGGACACGTCCGGAAGCATGAGCGGCGCTCCGCTGGACAAGGCGAAGGACGCGATGCGCCGGTGTCTGCGCGGCCTCGATCCGAGCGACACGTTCCAGGTCATCCGGTTCTCGAACGACGCCTCGGCGCTCGGGGACGCGCCCGTGCCCGCGACCCGGGCGAACGTGCGACGCGGCCTCGAATACGTCGACGACCTCGGCGCGGACGGCGGCACGATGATGGACCGCGGCATCCGCGCCGCGCTCCAGTTCCCGCAGGACGAGCGGCGGCTCCGGATCGTCTCCTTCATGACGGATGGTTACATCGGCAACGAGGTCGAGATATTCGAGCTGGTGGAGCGGTACCGCGGACGGGCCCGCATCTTCTCGTTCGGCGTCGGCGACTCCGTGAACCGCTACCTGCTCGAGGGCCTGGCGCGCCACGGCCGGGGGGCGGTCGCGTTCGTCGGCCTCTCCGACTCCGCGGCGCGCGAGGTCGACCGCTTCTACGAGCGTTCGGCCCGGCCCGCCCTGACGGACGTCCACCTGGACGTGAAGGGGGCGAGCATCTCCGACGTCTACCCCCGCCGACTCCCCGACCTGTACGCGGGCCGCCCCGTCCTCGTGACCGGCCGCCTCCGCGGCTCCGGGGAGATCACCGTCCACCTGACGGGGCGACGCGGCGACGGCCGGGCGACCTGGCGACTCACCGCCCGCGTCGACCCGGAATCGAACCGCCCGGAGCTCGCCCGGATCTGGGCGCGACGCAAGATCGCCCACCTCTCGGAGCTGGAGGTGACCCGGCCCTCGGCGGAACTCCGGGACGAGATCACGCGGGTATCGCTTTCGAACTCCGTTCAGTGCCGGTACACGGCCTTCCTCGCCGTGGACACGCTCGTCGTCACGGAGGGCCGGGAGGGAGTCACGGTCCCCGTCCCCGTGCCGGTCCCCCAGGGCGTGAAGTACGAGACGGCGGTCGGCACCTCCGGGAACTGAACTACTTCTTCCCCGGCGGCGGCGCGCCGACGAAGGTCAGCGGTTCGATCTTCGCGGCGCGGTACATCGCGATCGCGTTGACCACGTCCTGGAACGGTGTGAAGGCCCAGACGCGGATCCCGTCCCGCTCGACGGGCTTCTTCTTCTCTCCCTCCCCCGCCGCGGCGAGGACGAGACCGACGAGGACCCAGACGACGGCGCTTCTCATGGTTTCCTCCACCTCGGGATGAAGAGGTGATCCTACTGCGCGGATTCGAAACGATGCCGGATTCCACCTGCGGCCGGTGAGCGTGGTTTGACCGTAGCCCGGTCCTCCGGCGGGCGCTACGATCATGCGGAGGCGTCGGGGGCGATCGCCGGGTGGGACCAGAAGGGGGCAGGCCGATGTTCAAGGGCGCAATTCGGAGCACCGGACAGTCGTGGGTTTCCGGGGGATGGCTCTTCCTCCTCCTCCTCGTGGGCCTTCTTCCGGGGGCCCGGGCGGCCGAGCAGGACCTCCGGCGCGACGACGGGAAGATGGCGGGCAAGCGGAACCTCTCCGGAGGAGCGCACGTCATCACTCTCGACCGGCCGGAAGGCTCCTGGAAGGTCCGCGCGGTGAAGGTCCACGGCCTCCGGAGCGGCCGCGACTACGACCCCGCGAAGACCTTCGTCACCGTGACGGTGGCGGACGGGAAGCTCGCGCCGCTGGGCGTGGCGAAGTGCGCCTACGGGAAGTTCAAGACGGGGAAGCCCTCCTGGGTCGAGGTCCCTTTCGAGAAGCCGGTCGACGTGCCGTCGCGGTTCAAGGTCATCGTGCGCACCGACAAGACCGCCCCGAAGGGCATCTATGTCGGCTACTCGACGGTCAAGCCGTCGGCGTCCGGCTGCATCCTTCGCGGTGCGGCCGAGAAGCCGTTCAAGGCGGGCAAGGACTGGATGATCCGCGCGGTGCTTGCGGGAAAGGGCTCCGCCGCCACCCCGCCGGAGAAGAGGGAGAGGGTTGAGCTGAAGCGCGACAGCGGGGTGAAGAGCATCGACATGTCGCTCATCGGCTCGTCACCCGCGGTCGAGTTCGACAAGCCCGAGGGGGAGCACTCGATCGTCGCGGCCCGGGTCTTTCTGGCCTGCATCGAGGAGTCCAGCCTGAAGTACACCGTCTCGGCGGTCACTCTCGAGGGGAAGGTCCTCTGCTCGGCGAACGCCTCCTGCAAGGGCCTCCCCGTCGGGGACGGCTCGTGGGTCGATGTGCCGTTCAAGAAGGGCGCGAAGTGCCCGGACCGGTTCCGGATCCGCGTGGATTTCCACTGGAACCTGAAGAAGCCGGGGAGCGACCTGGTGACCCTGGGCGCCGCCGCGACGGACCGCACGCACTCGACGATGCTCACCGATCACTCGCCGCCGACTTCCCTTCCGGGTCTCGAGTTCATGATCCGTGCGGTCCTGGAACCTGGAGGGAAGAAGCCCGGGAGCGGGAAATCCGAGTAGTGCGCGGAAACCGCGCCGATGGTCGGTGGACGACATCAGAGACGAGGGTTCGTCCCTAAACTGATGGTGAACGTCCTGGGAGGACCTACGAGTTCAATGATCGCGCTCCTCTCCCCGGTCGATCCGCAGGGGCATTCCTGAACAGTGTCGGTGCCGGGATGTTCGATCGTGGGTTGACGGCAACCCGTTGCCGGGATCCACTGATGGAGCCGTCCCTGTTCCCTGCGAAACTACGAGGGTCGCCGTGCGTGCGGGCCGGCAACCGATTGCGGCCTGCCGGCAGGACTTTCCCCTGCTGTCTGGGAGGATTCGAGTGCGGAGAGTGCTACTGATCGTCGTCGTGGCGACCCTGGTCTCCCTCCCCGCGCATTCCCGCGAGGATCCGCCGCCGACTCTCACTCCCGAGTTCCTCAAG
>JBDLIY010000161.1:0-8221 GCA_039714635.1 Planctomycetota bacterium | reverse complement strand
GGCGGGTCGGACGAGGTGGCCAATCGGACCGGTCAGTGCGCCGCGCACCATATCCGCTCGGTGCACGGCGGGTTCATGCGGATTACGGGGCGGGCCGGAGAACGACTCGAGTGGGAGTTCGCGAACGGGGAGTCGTTCGTGACGAACGGGGAGGACGATGTGGGGCGGCTGAGCTGAGAGAACGGAAGGGGGGTGCACTTCGACCTCCCATCCGGCCACCCGGCCATCCGCTCCGCCTACTCCGCCTTGTCTTCGTCCCCGTCCCCGTCTTCGCCCTCGTCCTCGTCGTCGTCCCCCTTGTCGCCGGGCAACTCCTGCTCCTCCTCGTCCGGCGCGCCCTCCTCGCAGAAGGGCTTGTAGCGATAGTAGGTCTCGAGCGTCAGGACGCCCATGCACGTCGCGTAGACCTTCCCCGCGACGAAGTCGTAGTTGTAGACCTTCCACGCGCCGGCATCGCAGCCCTCCTTCAGCTGAATGCCGGGGAGAAGCTCCTTGACGACGGCGTTCCACTTCCGGAAGAAGCGACCGCCCATCTGGTGCATCGCGAGGGTGCCGTAGTACCAGGCGTAGGACGGGAAGCGGTTCTTGCTGACGTACTTGTCCCAGTTCTTCCGCTTCGGAGTCTTCTCCATGTTGTGGGCGAGGATGAAGTTGCCGGAGCCGATGCAGAACGGGTGGCTGCGCCGCCAACCGAGGAACATCCGGGCCATCAGGCCGAAGCTGGTCGTCGCGTTCTCCGAGACCTTGTTCTGATAGCCGGTCTGGTACTCGCCCTTCATCCGCTCGCCCACCTCGTAGGCGTAGTGCGGGTCGATGTCGAGGAACTGCTCGCGCTCCTTGTCGACCTGCTCGGAGTAGGCGTCGAGGATCAGGTCGCAGCCCTCGAAGACCGAGACGCGGACCGGGAAACCCGACTTGTGCGCCACGGTCATGCCGAGCAGGACCCAGGACATGATCGACGTGTCCGTCTCGCGCGCCATGACCTGGTAGTGCCAGCCGCCGAGTTCGTTCTGGATCTCCGTCAGGTACTCGCTGCTCCGCCGGACATAGTCGCCGTACTCGTCCTCACCCGTGATGTTGTAGGCCTCGGAGAAGGCGTAGACCGCGATCGGGCGGTTGTAGCCCTGGAACCGGTCCGTGGAAGTGAAGTTGCCGTCCGCGCACTGCCGTACCTCGAGGTAGGTGAGAAGCCGGCGGATCGTGTCCTTGTACTTCCCGTCCTCCGGCGCGTAGCCGCCGCCGAGGAACGCCAGCGAGGCGAGGGAGGTCGTCCCCACCGGGTCGAGCATGTGCCGCGCGCCCTCCTTCGTGCAGGTCGGCTTGTGCACGCAACGCTCGTAGAACTTGTTCGGGTCGATCGCCCCGTCGAGGTTCTGGTGCCGGGCCAGCCACGCGAGGCCGAGCTGCACCGCGCGCTCGGTGTCCGGGGTCTGGCGGAACTCGCGCTCCTTTTTGCCGAAGTCCTTCCGCCAGGAGCGCCGGTCGATCCGGTACTTCATCGGGTCGAAGAACCTCGGGTTCTTCTCGAGCCACTTCTTCCAGATGCCGTAGTAGGGCCCGAAGAAGTGCCCGGTCATGTGCTCCAGGCCGTACTCGACGGACCGGCTGTTCGGCGTGAACTCGGGGAACCGGCGGAACTGGCGGATGAGGAACCGGAACTCCTCGACGCTTCTCGAGCGACCGATGATCTCGGCCAGGCGCCGGATCGTCGCCTCGTCGTCGGCCGCGTCGAAGTCGTCCTTCACCTTCCTCCGCGCGTCGCCGTCCGCGCAGCGCCAGAAGCTGGCGGCGGCGATCCGCCAGGTCAACTCGTTCTTCTTGAGTCTCGCGGCCATCAGCAGAAGCGGAGCCGCGTCCGCGGCCAGGATGTCCCCGGCCAGCATCGAGAGCATCCGGAACTTCTGCTCCATGTCGACCTTCCGGCCCTTCATGTTCCGGTTGAGGCCGTCCACGACGAGGTCCGAGAGATCGTGCGACGCGTTCTTCGTCAGGCCGAAGAAGCACGCCCACCGGACGCGAGCGTCCCTGTCGCGCATGAGGAGCTTCAGCAGGAGTTTCTGGGTGTCGAGGTCCCGGGCCGCAAGCCGGCCGAGCGCCACCGCCGCCGCGTAGCGAAACTTCGTGTGGCGGTTGTTCGTGAGGATCGTCTTCAGCTTCTCCTTGTGCTCCTCGCGGGAACAGGTCTCGATGATCCGCGCCTTGGCGTCGCCGACCTCGCCGCCGTCGTTCTTCAGGTCGGTCGCCACCGCCTCGAAGATCCGCGGGTCGTCGAACTGCTTCAGCGCCCAGGCCGCGAAGGCGGGGTGGTTGCCATCCGAGTCCGCGAGGTGGTGGATGAGATTCGGAATCGCCTTCGGATCCCGGATCCGGCCGAGGGCGATCGCGGCGTTGTTCTTCACCTGCCGGTCCTTCGACCCGAGCGCGGCGATGCACTTGCCCACCGTCTCCGGGCGGCGGATCTTCGACAGCCCGATCAGCGCCTCGACCTTCGTCTCCGCCTGCCCGTACTCGACATGGCTGCCGAGGACTTTGCCCGACTTCTCCGTGGGGATCTCCGACAGCACCGCGAGGGCCATGCGCAGGCGGCGCGGCGAGGGCGATCCGGAGAGCACCTCCTCCACGTACTTCGCGGCCTTGTCCGGATCCACGCGATAGGCGATCTCCCCGACGAGGATGGCGATGAACCGCTCCTTCGCGGCGATCCCCACGTCGATCACGCCCTCGAGGAACCCCGGGACGTCGATCTCGCCGAGGTCGGCGCCGGCTTCCGCGATTGCTTCCAGCGCGTTGCCGGACTCGACCACGTCGTCCTTCCTCGCCGTGTCGAGGTGGAGCTGGACCTGGCCGGCGAGGAGCTTCAGGCGCTTCGCGCGCTGCTCCGGCGTCTCGGGCTCTCCCGCGTCCTGACCGCGGACCGGGCTGCCGGCGGCGAGCAGGGCGAGCAGGAGCAGGACGGACCATCGGGTTGCGCGCATGGCGAATCTCCAACAGAGAGCGAACCCCGAATTCTAGCAGAAGATCCCGGAAGCCCTTCCGCTCGGCGCGAGCGCCATCGGCCGGTAGAATCCCGGCGTGCGAACCCTCCCGCTCCTCCTGACGATCTCCTTCGCGGCCTGCGGCCCCTCCGCATCGGACGACGAGCGCCTGCCGCCGGTCCTCCATCGGCTCCTCCTCAACGAGAACGACGACGAGGGCACGCCCGTGACCTACGGGCACCTCTTCCATCTCGACGCGGAGGCGATGGGACGCGAGATGAAGTGCGTCGACTGCCACCACCACCTCGCGAAGGACCCGGACGGGATCCCGCTCGATTGCGCAACCTGCCACGGCCCCGAGGACGACGAGCTGGAGGACGCACGGAAGAAGGGCAAAGTGCCCGGCTTGTGAGCGGCCATGCACACCGCGTGCAGGTCCTGCCACGCTCCGCCCGAACGGCCCGATCCGAAGCAGCCGCTCAACGACTGCGCGAACTGCCACCTTCCCGACCGGTCGCCGGAGTCGCTCTATCCCGTCTTCCCGGACCGAACCGTCACGCCCGTCGTGACCTTCGACGAGAGCGTTCCCGAGCCGCTGCAAAAGACGTTCGTCGACGGCCTCATCGGGGATCTCGACGGCTCGCCGCTCACGGTGGTGCCGAAGAGTGCCGCGAACTCCCTCGTCGTGACAATCCACGCGAACCTCGTCGTGCAGCCGGGGAGGACGGACGCGGGCGCGACGTTCTTCGCGGCCCGCGCGCGGGCCACCGTGCACCTGATCCGCAACCGGCTCGAGGTGGAGGGTGGCCACGCGGTCGACCGGACCGAGAACGGGGCGCGGGAGAAGGCGATGGCGCGGCTGCGGAAGAAGGTCCTCCTCACCCTCACCTGGTGAGATTCGCCCGACGGCGGGCCGGCAGCAGCTCCTCCAGCCAGCGGCGTGTCGTGCGACCGATCGCCTCCACCGTGTAGCTCTCCCGGAAGCGGCGGTGCCCCTCGGCGGCGAGGCGCTCCGACAGGCCCGGCTCGTCGCGGAGACGGAGGATCGCGGCGGCGAGTTCCGCGGGGTCCCGCCGGCCGACCAGAAGCAGGTCGCGGCCGTCGACGAGGGCGTCGCGCACCGCGGGGCCGTCGCCGGAGATCACCGGCCGCGCCATCGCCAGCCCCTCGAAGATCTTGTTCTGCACCGTCATCAGGGACTGCGGCGTCGTGCCGAACGAGCCGAGGCAGACGTGCGACGTCTCCATCTTCACCGCGAGGTCCGCCGGCTCCATCCAGCCGGCGAAGACGACGTTTTCGAGGGCGTGATTCCGGGCGATCTCCTCCGCGGCGGGCCGCGTCGGCCCGTCCCCCACGAACTCGAGCCGGATGTCCGCTTCGTCACGAAGGAGCCGGGCCGCGTGGACGATCGTCTCGACGCCGTGGTTCGGGATGAAGGTGCCGTGGAAGAGGACCCGGAAGACGCCGTCGTCCGCCGGGACCGCGCCGGTGGGCGCAAAGAGGCGATCGTCCGCCCCGGTCGGGACGAGGCGGAAGCGCCCGGGATCGGTGCCGTGCGCCTCGTGCAGCCAATCCACGTAGCGCGCGGTGTCGTGGAGCAGGCGGTCCGGAAGCGAGAGGGCGGTCCGCTCGACCGCGCGGAGGACGTCCGTCGCGCCGGAGAGCCCGCGCTCCCTCGCCACGAGCCAGATCGACATGAAGACGTCCATCACGAGCGGCCGGCCGCGAAGCGTCGCGAGGACTCGGGCGAGGAAAACGTCGAACTGGCCGGGGTAGCCGACCATCAGGACGTCGTGGTCCCCGGCGCGAAGCCAGGCGAGGATCGCCCTCGCGTAGGCGACCACGACGCGGACGAGGAAGCCGATCCGACGCCAGCCTCCCTCCACCGCGTCGACGCGGTCCTCGATCCCGCGCCAGAGGCGCGCGTGGCACTCCGTCACCTTCACGCCGTTCCGGCGCAGGCCTTCGTGGACGATGCGGTTCCGGGAGTACTCCCGCCGCCAGGTGCCGAAGACGCAGACGTGAAGTGGACCCTCGTTCATCTTCCCTGCCACCGTGGAAAGCGCGGAGCCTACGCATCGCCCCCGGTTTGCGCAAGGCTCGCGAGCCTGATAGGTTCCCGGGGTGAGCGAGCCCACCCCGACGTCGCCCGGCCGTTCCGCCCTCCGCTGGCTGGGGCGACTCCTGGCGCTCGTGATTCTCGGCTACCTCGTCTTCCGCGTCGCCGAGGACCGGGAGAAACTGGCCGACGGAGGCCTGCGGCTCGCTCCCGGCTGGCTGGCCGCCGCCCTCGCCGTCTACCTCGGGAACCAGCTCGCGAGCTCGGCGATCTGGGCGTGGATGATCGGACGGTTCGGCCCGGCTCCGCGGCTCCGCGACGCGGTCGGCGTCTGCGGGCGGGCCTGGCTCGGCCGCTACCTCCCCGGGAAGCTCTGGGTCGTCGGCGGGAAGGTCGTCCTCGGGGCGAAGCTCGGGATCCCGACACGGACGCTGGCCGTGGTCTCCATCACGGAGCTCGCCCTCATCATCCTCGTGGTGACGACGATGGGATCCGGCTGCCTGCTCGCGGTCTCCGCGATGGGCGTCCCCGCGCTGCCCGGGCTGCCGCTGGCCGCGGCCCTTCTCTGCGGCATCGTTGCGATCGCGCCGCCCGTCTTCCGCCGCCTCCTGAACCTCGTCGCGCGGGTCACCCGCCGTCGCCCGCTCGAGGCGGACGAGGTCCTCTCGGTCCGGTCGCTGCTCGGGACGGCGGCGCGGATGCTGACGCTCTCCCTCGTCGGCGCCTTCTTCTGGTACTGCCTGCTGCGCGCGCTCCTCACCCCGGAGCAGGTGACCACAGAGCTCGTCCTGCTGACGATCGGCGGAGGCTCGGTGGCCAGCATCGCCGGCATGATCGCGGTCTTCGCGCCGGCGGGAATCGGCGTGCGCGACGGCACGCAGGCGGCGTTCCTGACACTGCTCCTGCCCGACCCGGTGGCGATCGCGGTCGTGCTGGCCGCGCGCCTGGCGGTCGTTGCGGGCGACGTGGCCTACTTCGGCCTGTCGGTGGCGGCTACGCGTCGGAGGGGCGGTCCGTCAGCTCCACCCCCGCCTCCTCCAGGCGAAGCGCGAACCTGACGAGGTTCTCGGACAGCGCCTCGATGACGGGCGCCGCGGCACTGCTCCCCTCGCCGGTCTTCCCCGGCAGCACCTCGGCCGCGGTCATGGGGAAGAGCACGGCGTCCTCGACGACGACGGCGGTCGTGTAGTTCGGCTCGCCGCGGATGACGCCGAGGAAACCGAGGAGCTCGCCGGCTCCCACCGTTCCGATCGTCGTGGTCCCCCCGTCGGCCTCGCGGTCGACCCGCACGGAGCCCGACTTCACGACGTAGAACTCGTCGGACCGCTCGCCCTGGCGGAAGACCACGTCCCCCGACTCGTGGTGCTCGAGCTTCTTCCGGACCTGCGCCTCGATGATCTCCGTCCGCAACCAGACGAAGATCGCGCGCCCGATGAGTCCGGCCGAGGCCCCGACGAAGACGCCCAGGGAGTTCGCCATCGCGTCCTGGAAGTCCGTGCTCCGGCCCGTCATCCCCTGCAGGAACTCCACCGTCGCCCCGATGCCGATCAGGGCGAGGAGGCCGGGGATGAAGAGGATCGGCCTCAGAGCGACGACGAGGAGGAACGAGAGCAGCGTGTAGCCCGAGAAGTGGATGAGCTTGTCGGTCTGGATGTGGGCTTCCTGGCCGCCGGAGAAGAGGCTCCCCATCACGACGAGGCCGATGCCGGTCAGGGCGGCCGTGAAGATGACCCACCGGGTGCGGCGTGGAATGTCGAGGACGGCCCCCGAGAGAAGCGCGAGCTGGCGGGAACGGAGCGACTGCGGCATTGAAACACCTCGTGAGGGAAGTTTCCCTGCCCGGGACGGGAGGCGCACACGATACTCGGTCCCCGAACGGCCCGGGAGGAATGCCATGACCGATGAGACGACGTCGCTGGGGAAGCTGCCGGAGTTCACGGACCTCACGCCCGAGGAGACGACCGCGCTCGCCTCGCTCGGTGAGCCGAGGGAGGTCGGCCCGGACGAAACGGTCTTCGAGCAGGGGGACGCCGGAGGGAAGCTCTACGCGATCGAGTCCGGTTCGGTCGCGATGGTCGTCACCCTCGCCGACGGCGTCGAGAAGCACCACGTCACGCTGCCGGCCGGAGCCATCTTCGGGACGCTGGCCTTCGCCGATGGTGGCCGGCAGTCGGCCACCGCGAGGACCACGGAAGCGTCGAGGATCACGGTCATCGGCCGGGAGGACTTCGACGCATGGTGCGACGACCACCCGGCCACCGCGGTGAAGCTCTTCCGGTACCTGTTCGAGACGTCGGCGGCGCAGTCCCGCCTCCTCATCGACAAGTACATCCGGACGATCGAGTGGAACCTCGAGATCACGGCCGCCGCCGACCTGAACCTGCGCCGGCTGGTGGAGGATCGCGCGGAACTCTCGCTCGAGCTCGTCAGCGGAAAGACGGTCCGCGGGACGCTCCTCCAGTTCGACGCGAGTTCCGCCGGGCACGAACTCCTGCTGGGGACGCCGGAGGGCGGGATCACGGTCGTGCCGTACCACGCCGTCGCGCTCCTGCAGCTGGTCGGGGAGGCGGGCGACGAGGTCGCCTGAGGAGAGAGCCATGGCCGAGATCGACACTTACCTCAAGTTCATGGTCCGCTCCGGCGCCTCCGACTTCCACCTGTCGAGCGGCGTGCGGCCGATGTACCGCGTCCACGGGACGATGGTCGCGACGACCGCGGAGTCGCGGGGGGCCTTCTCGCCGGAGGAGACGGACAACCTCCTGCGGGAGATCCTCCCGGCGCGCAACCTCTCGGAGTACCAGCAGTCGCACGACACGGACTTCGGTTACGAGCTCGAGGGGCTCGGGCGGTTCCGTGTGAACGTCTTCCGGGACCGGCGCGGAACCGGGGCCGTCTTCCGCCACATCCCCGACGGGATCATGTCGCTGGAACAGCTCGCCCTGCCGCCGGTGCTCCGGTCTCTCTGCCAGCTCGAGAAGGGGCTCGTCCTCGTGACGGGGCCGACCGGGAGCGGGAAGTCGACGACGCTGGCCGCGATGGTGGACCACATCAACGAGCACCGCCGCGACCACATCGTGACGATCGAGGACCCGATCGAGTTCGTCCACGAGAACCGCGGGTGCCTCGTCAACCAGCGCGAGGTGCACACGCACACCGGCGGCTTCAAGTCCGCCCTGCGCGCCGCGCT